>NZ_CAWUDN010000006.1:0-131240 GCF_963920915.1 Nostoc sp. PCC 9305 | reverse complement strand
ACGAGTCTTTGATCCTCGTTAATCCACCTCAGAACTCCGTTAACGAGTCTTTGATACTCGTTAATGAAGCTATGATCTCCATTCTTTTATCTGACTTTTCGCGTTATGTGGAAAAGTCCACCAAAAACCTAACCCCCTAACCCCCTTCCCGACGCGGGAAGTGGGAAAATTCAAAGTCTCTCTCCTTTTAGGAGAGAGACTTTGAAGTGAGGTTTTCCAGATGCCGTGAAAAGTCAGATTTTTTTACGTCCTGCTTCTTGCCCGATGCCCAATGCCTATCCCCCAATTTTGTTTGTATCAATGTCAAATTTGCTGGCGATCGCTTCTATGATTTTTCGCTCAACTGGTGTAATCTGATTGTCAAGCTGGGCAATTTTGTAACACTGGGCCAACAAGGGTATAGCAAAATCCCGATTCAGTTGATTGAGCAATACATCTAAAGGCTTGGGCGATTTGATATTTTGGGCAATGGCATCCAAAGAAGTGGGACTGAGGTTTAAAGCTTTTAATTCTGGTAAAATTTCTTGCCAAGTCTTTTCTGGATGACTAGCTAGGATCATGTGAACTAAGATTTGATCCATGAGAGCTTGTTGAGCGATCGCACTTTCTAGATACTTTTCACTTTCGGATTTTAATGTTGCCAATGTCTTTGGCGATGCCAAAGAAGTAGATTCATCCAGCTTGGTTTCGTAAAATCGACAAGCAGCATACCCCAATGAATAGATCATCGTTGCATTTGAACTAGCTCCAATAACTGCACCTGCCAAGGGTACATTTCGCAGCAAGCCTAATCCCGCAGCTTTCAACAAACGCCCTCCACCCAAAGCCAACCCAAAAATTGCTAAAATTTCACCTTTACGTGCAGGATCTTTTAAATCTAGCCCGTAGACAGATGCAATTTGATAAAGCATTTCTGACTGCAATTTTGTTGTGGCTGTTAAATCAATTGCCAACAATGCCACTGCTATTCCTGGCAAAAAACTAGTGGCTAGTCCAACTGTGGCTGCTTGAGTTGCTTTTTCCACCATGATTCGGTGAGCAAGCTGGCTAGGTGATTCATTTGGATACTGTTTTTTGAGCTTGTTTACCGCCGCTTCTGCTTGTTCTAAATCAACAAGGTTACTATCGTTAATCAGCCAATTGAGATTTAAGACTCCAGATAGTTTTCTAATCAGCCAATTTTCGCTGAGGCGATTCACAACCTGACCGCTGGTTTGAGTTGTTTGCTCAATAAACTTGTGTGTTTCTTTCGCCGTCGCTTCTCCCACCCCTATTGCTGTGTCTAAAACTGCTTGGCCAGTCTCAGCAACAGTTTTAACAAAAGACTCTACTATAGACGGTTCATTTTCTATTGATGATTGAGCCTGAATTCCTACTTCTGAAGTTTCTCTGGGTGAATTAACTAATTTATTCACCTCTATTTCTTGGGGTTTGTCTGCCATTGCTTGACACCATCTTGTAAAGCCTCTCTTTTGGTTTTAGCGAAGTCTAAGTGGCTTTGACATCTCTCAATAAGTACAATTCGTCAGAGCAAATAGGAATTATTCTGAGCTTTAACTATAGACATAAGATGGATGACAGAGGTTCTGATTTTACCACTGATAACCTAATGTCAACAACTCTTTGCCTTCTAGAAAAGTGAGTAGTTCTGTAGTCAGAACGCCCACTTTTATTTGCAATCTTGTTTTATCAATTAACAGCAATTAAATCTTCTTATGTAAGTAATTCTGTATATTCATCTAATCCTACCTCAGCTATCAGCTTTACTTTCTAAAAAGTCGTTATCCTTAAGAATTTCATAGAGATTAGTATCTTGCTCTAGCAAACAAGCGTGTCCACAATTGGGCAACACTACAATCTTGTTATTTGGTAAAATGTTCCCTATCCGGTACACTTCATTTACAGAAGGCAAAAGGCGATCGCTAGCACCAGCAATCAACAAAACTGGTTGAGTTAAACGCCTTAACTTTTCCTCATCAACATCAAACTCTCGCAGTAAAGACAACCGCCAAAGAACGGTTTCTGCCGGGACAGAGCGCATAGTTTTTAGCAAATCGTGGCGATCGCTCCGAGAAATGCGTGACAAAGATGCTAAAAATGGCAACAAGCCTAGTGCGCCAATATCATACAATCCTGTTGGCACTAAGTAAGTTAGCTGGGATGCCCAACTTAACCAAGGGCGAAGTTGAAAGGATGAAGCTGGATTAATGAGGATAATTCGCTTAAATAAATGGGGTGCTTGGATTGCCACTTTCATTGCCAAGCAACCACCAAAGGACTCACCACACAAGTAAACTGGTCTTTGAGAGCTTTTTTCTAATTCGGTGTCGATCAAGTTTAATACACTCTTAGTTAGGGCATCCCAAGTGTTAAGGTCTTTCCGAGGGAGCGCCAAAGAGCGCACATCAAAGCCAGTTTCTAATCCAGCGGTTTGCGATCGCAATAATTGACCAGTTCCATCCATTCCTGGCAAATATACCAATAGCGGATACTCTGGCTGTACTCGTTTAGGAGTTAAAAAACAAGGGTTTAGCTCAACTTCTGTGATAGTCATTGGTCATTGGTCATTAGTCATTAGTCAATGGTATAAAACTTTTGGACTGCGAATTGTTGCTTTTATTAGCTTCGGTACTTTTGAGCAAAAACAAAAAAGTTTTGGAACAAGCTACTCAAAGTTGTGCAGACAATCCAAAATTGTTCGACTGAGCAAAGCCGTATCCCTCTGGGGAAGCAAGCTACGCGTAGCGTTCCGCAGGAAAGTCCAAAATCGAATAGCTTTAATAGCAACCTTGACGCAGTAAATTGCTAATTTCACCCTGACAGTGTTCTGTCAGTTCAGCCACAACAGTTCTGGCTTGTTTGCCATGATATTTTTTATGATGTTGGGGCGTAATCCAATAAGGACGACCGATTAACACCGCAACTCGACGATAAATTACCAAGGGATGCCAACCATTTTGATTAAATAAAGGTTCTGAAGGGTCGAATACACTTAAAAATCTTAATGGGAAGCCATTGGTATTTACTTCTTCTAAGGAAGCGATCGCGATCGGCAAAATAGCTAAATCCTGCACATTCGCTCGTAATGCCAAATGAGCAAATCCTCGCTGAAACTCACCCACCTGGCTTGGCTGAGTAAATTTCACCATTGGTTCAGTCCCTTCTGGAAATACTCCCACCATCTGCTTGGACTGCAATAGCACCTGTGACTGCGAAAAAAAGCTTTGCTGGCGGTTTTGAGTATCTTCCAAGGGAAAACACCCCAATTGACCGGTGACAATCTCCCGCATGACTGGAACTTGTCCCATGTAGTGATGGCAAGCAAAGCGAATCGGACTCGATAACGCTGCCATTAAAATCAGTGCATCCATAAAGCTGCGGTGATTGCTGACTACCAAGACGCTTGCATCCCGGGGAATGCGGTCTTCGTAATAGCGGAACATTTGGGTTGAGAATGCCGCCACCAAAGCGCGAGAAATCTCTAGGGGGCTATTTCCACTCATACCTAATCAATATATTTTCCGGTAAATATGGCAGTTTGTCTTAATTTAATTTTTACATTTCTTTACTAATGCCATGACCGTCTTAAGATAGAAATATCTAATCTCCAAAAGCAACTAGATTTTCTGTAATCTTGATTATGTATTCTCGATCACAATAATATCTAATAGAAACTATTCAAAAAAATTATGATTAGTGAATTTCCATTTTTTAGGTAAAAATGGGTTTAATTGATGCATATTAAAAAACAATTCTGGATTTGATAAATTTGCTAGTATGAAGATGTTATTGGAAAAAATGGTAATAATGTTGTATAATTCACTGGTTTTGCCGACAACAGCTAAGATGTAAAACGTTTTAATAAGTTAATTTTTATTTTGTATGAATCTAGTGAATAAAAAAGAATTGACATTTGCGCTGACCACACCCCTATATTATGTAAACGATGTCCCTCATATAGGCAGTGCTTATACGACGATCGCAGCAGATGTAGTGGCGCGATTTCAGAGATTACTGGGTTATCAAGTATTACTAATTACAGGTACAGATGAACATGGGCAAAAAATTCAGCGATCGGCAGAAAATTTAGGCAAAGCGCCACAAGAATTTTGTGATGAAATTGTCCCTAGTTTCGTGAGTTTATGGCAATTATTAGACATTCAATACGATCGCTTTAGTCGGACTACTGCGCCTCGTCATCAAGCGATCGTGAAAGAATTCTTTGAGCGAGTCTGGGAATCTGGTGATATTTACCAAGGACAACAACAAGGCTGGTACTGCGTATCTTGCGAAGAATTCAAAGAAGAACGGGATCTGCTAGAAGGACACCGTTGCCCAATTCATACTAACAAAGAAGTGGAGTGGCGAGACGAACAAAACTATTTTTTCCGCTTATCCAAATATCAAACTAAGCTGACAGAATTTTATCAATCTAAACCGGGTTTTATTCAACCAGAAAGTCGGCGTAATGAAGTTCTCAACTTTGTCAATCAAGGACTGCAAGACTTTTCCATTTCACGAGTGAATTTAGATTGGGGTTTTCCCGTACCAGTCGATCCCAAGCACACTCTCTATGTCTGGTTTGATGCGCTGCTAGGTTATGTCACAGCATTACTAGAACCAGATGCAGAACCAACTTTAGCAAATGCTTTAGAAACATGGTGGCCAATCAACCTGCACCTAATTGGTAAAGATATTCTGCGCTTTCATGCAGTTTACTGGCCAGCAATGCTGTTGTCAGCAGGCTTACCTTTGCCAGAGAAAGTCTTTGGGCATGGCTTTTTGACAAAAGACGGGCAGAAGATGGGCAAAAGTCTGGGTAACACCCTCGATCCTGTGGCATTAGTTAAGAGCTATGGTAGTGATGCCGTTCGTTATTACTTCCTTAAGGAAATCGAATTTGGCAAAGATGGAGATTTTAATGAAGTTAGGTTCATTAATGTTCTGAATGCAGATTTGGCAAATGATTTAGGTAATTTGCTCAATCGCACTTTGAGCATGGTGAAAAAGTACTGTGCTGAGAATAATGTCCCATCAATCGGCAATGAAGGGATTCCTGACGAAAATCCTTTGAAAGCAATTGGTTTACGTCTAGGGAAACAGGTAAAACAAGCATACCAAGAGCTAGCTTTCAGTCAAGCCTGCGTGGCCATACTTTCATTGGCGCAAGCCAGTAATAAGTTTATTGATGAACAGGCTCCTTGGTCATTATATAAACAGGGACAGCAGGAGTCGGTGGAAAAGGTTCTCTACGCAGTTCTAGAATCGGTTAGACTAGCAGCTTATCTGCTATCCCCAATTATTCCGAACGTCAGCAGCGATATTTATCAGCAGTTGGGCTTTGGAATAAACTTTAACGATCGCATACAAAGTTCAGTTAATGCTCCTTTTGCCACCCATGCTACATGGGGACTACTATCGAGCAAACAACAGTTGGGTAAACACCAACCTGTTTTTCAACGAATAGAACCCCCGAAAAACGATTAGTCCTTATCAAACTCTGATTTTGTTCAGCTTTTTATTTTCTCACAAAATTTATCGTGGCTCAATTTAAATTAGCCGCGGAACATTATCATAAGCCGCTGTGACTAGCATCTAAAAGTTGGTAATTTGTATCAAAAATAACAGGGATAAAAACTGAGGTATCACAATGATGTTGAATAATTTGGAAAATGATTCAATCTTTACGCCAGAACAGGTTTTGGAGAATCGAGGTAGGGTCGCCATATTTATTGATGGCTCAAATTTATTTTACGCTGCACTGCAACTAGGTATTGAAATAGATTACACGAAGCTATTATGTCGATTAACAGGAGGTTCTAGATTACTGCGTTCTTTTTTCTACACTGGCGTAGATCGGACAAACGAGAAGCAACAGGGGTTTTTGCTATGGATGCGTCGCAATGGCTATCGAGTCATTGCTAAAGATTTAGTCCAGCTACCAGATGGCTCTAAAAAAGCTAACCTAGATGTAGAAATAGCAGTAGACATGATGGCGTTAGTAGATTCTTATGATACCGCAGTTTTAGTCAGCGGTGATGGGGATTTAGCTTATGCGGTCAATTCAGTCAGCTATCGTGGCGTGCGGGTAGAAGTTGTGAGCTTGCGTTCCATGACTAGCGACAGCTTAATCAATGTAAGCGATCGCTATATTGATTTAGAAGCGATCAAAGAAGATATTCAAAAAACCCCTCGCCAAAGCTATCCATACCGACCATTATCTGGGATCGGTTTTTTGGAAGACCCCAGAAGTAGTGATGGACACCTAGAAATCCAAGAATAATGACGTATCAATTTCATAAAAGAGGGAGATGGGAAAAGAGAAAAATTCAAAATTTCTCCCCCACTCCCTCCTTTCTTATTTTACCTTTGACCTTTTTCTTAGTATTTGGTTTAATTGGCTGTGAGAGCAAATCCCCGCCAACTTCCCAACAAAATACTGCGAATTCATCTAACAAAGATAGTAATTTGACTTTCTTTGATGTCACCTTAGAACAAGCAGATGAAGTGGGAAGACCAATTTGGAAAGTCAGGGCTAAAACCGCAAAATACACCAAAGAAAAACAAATTGGTCAGGCTGAAAGTCCTTATGGTGAACTATATCAAGATGGCAAAATTGTTTACCAAATCAAGGCAGATGTAGCAGACATTGAACAAGATGGGAAGCAGTTGTTTCTTAAAGGTAAGATATTTGCCACAGATCCTAGTAATGGGATTGTGTTGCAAGGGAATGAATTAGAATGGCGTCCTAAAGAAGATTTGTTGATTGTTCGTAACAAGATTAACGGCACCCATAAAAAACTACAAGCAGTAGCGCAGGAAGTGCGAGTAAAAACCCGCGAACAGCGGATGGAATTTTCTGGAGGAGTGGTAGCAAATTCTATCGATCCCCAGATGCAAGTGAGAACTGAACATTTAATCTGGAATATTAAAGAAGAAAAACTAATTGGCGATCGCCCCCTAGAAATTGACCGCTACAAAGATAATAAAATTAGCGATCGCGGTAAGGGAAATTCTGCCGAAGTCAACTTAAAAACAAAAATTGCCACTGTCCAAAAGAATGCTCAACTAGAATTACTAGACCCACCAATGCAAATATCTAGTAATTCTATGACCTGGAACATGAACGCAGAAACTGTCACTACAAATTCGCCCACACGAATGTTCCATCGTGCTGAAAATGTCACAGTGACAGCCAATCAAGGTGAAATGAAAATACCGCAAAAAACTGTTTACTTAAAAGGTAACGTCAATGCTATTGGTCAGCGTCGCCAGTCTCTAAGATCCAATACACTAACTTGGTATTTAGATAATAAGTTAGTTGAAGCTCAGGGAAATGTTGTTTATCGGCAAGTTGACCCACCATTAAATTTTGTGGGTGAAACAGCAGTTGGTAATCTGCAAACAGAAAATATTGTTGTCAAAGGTGGCAGTTCTAGCGGTAGGGTAGTAACGGAGATTATTCCTCAAGAAAAAGCCAATCGTCAGTAGTAAAGTTAGGGTGAATGGGCCCCACCTTCACCCAGAAATTTTGGGTTGGTCGAGTACTAAACTAGGATCTTAGTAATACAAGCCTTTTCATAGCCCATGAATGGATCAAATCGATTAGGTAAGGAATCCTTGCCAACATCCCAGCAAGTAGAACATTCCCACTATCACGATACAGACCATGAGCATACAGATGATACTCATGGAACTGGAGAGTTGACTCATCCTCACATCCATAGTGAAGAGTCTTTACGGCGAATTGTCAATCGATTATCGCGTATAGAGGGACATGTTCGTGGTATTAAGGCAATGGTGCAGCAAAGTACCCCTTGTCCTGATGTTCTACTGCAAATTGCCGCAGTGCGAGGCGCATTGGATCGAGTCGCGCGAATTGTTTTGGATGAACATTTAACTGAGTGTATTGGTAGAGCCGCACAAGAGGGTAATATTGACGTTGAAATTAAACAGTTAAAAGCAGCTTTAGATCGATTTTTGCCTTAGAAATTAGAAAAATAATCTAAAATGCATTCGCAAAATTAGTGATGCACTAGCAGCGATACATCAAAACTCAATAGTGCATCCTGACATTCACTCCAGCGACATCATATTGCCAACTGGTAGATAACCTATTTTTATAGACTTTCCTTTGTTCGCTTTTTCTAGGAGGCAACGAGGGAAAAACTTATTCTAGCAGATAATATGCTGTGCAATAATGATTTTTACCTAGACTATGATTCTAAAAAATTATCAATTTCATTATTCTTTAACTAACACTCTAGATAAACCACTAATTATTTTTTTGCATGGCTTCATGGGTAACATTAATGAATTTAATGAAGCCATTAAATTACTATTTAACGAATTTTCCTATTTAACACTTGATCTCCCAGGACACGGCAAAACTCAAGTTTTGGGTGAGGATGAATACTATACAATGGCAAACACTGCTCATGCTTTAATCAACTTACTAGATGAGTTAAAAATTGCCAAGTGCTTTTTAGTTGGTTATTCAATGGGTGGAAGATTAGCTTTATACCTAGCCCTGCATTTTCCAGAACGCTTTCATAAAGTTGTTCTAGAGTCAGCTTCCCCAGGTTTGCCAACAGAAACAGAACGATTAGAACGCATTAAAATTGATACTCAAATAGGTAGAAAATTAACAAGAAGTTTTGAAAAAAGCGATTTTGCCACTTTTATATCAAATTGGTATAATCAACCGATTTTTGGTTATATAAAAAATCATCCAGAATACGATCGCATGGTTGAAAGTCGGTTGCAGAACAATCCACAGGAATTAGATAAATCACTGCGCTTTATGGGGAATGGATGTCAACCTTCTTTATGGGAGAAGCTACAAGAGAATAAAATTCATATACTTTTACTAGTGGGTGAATACGATCAAAAATTTATATCTATTAATACAGACATGGTTAGAATATGTGAATTTGCTCAGATAAAAATAATTAGCAATGCTGCACACAATATCCACTTTGAAAATACTTTGGCATTTGTGGAAAATATCAAAACTTTTTTATCCGCAGCCAGTTAAAAATTAGGATAACTTCACTACTTCTTTACTGCTTTGCTAGAAGGAGTTGGGGATGGTGGCGAATTCGGGGCTGTCGGTTGTTTAGCTGCGGTTAATTCTTCTTGCAACATTTTCTGATAAACCTTAGGCAAAGAGCTACTAACAGAATTAGTTTCTATACCATATCCTAGACTTGTCCAAGTGGGAGAGAGTCGCCGCAAAACATCATTTAACTTTCCTTGACGCAACAGTTGAGGAATATTAGTTCCCCAAACTTTAGAATCATTTAACCAACGGTAAACTACTACATCTTGATATTCTGCTTCAAAACTATAAGCAGTCCAAAACATCATCTGCATTGGCTTTGGGTGATAACGAGGAGCTAAACGATACCAAGTAATGTTGATGATTTGATATCTGCCAGCAGCGGTAGAACAATTACCTGTGTTGGGACCTGTGACAATTGTGACGCATATCTCAGGATGTCGGCTAAGATCGTTGACTTGCTGTCCACCGTATAACAGCGAATAGGGACGGTTTCCACTAGCCTCACTTGCCGAGATAGTTCGCATTAAAGCGCGTATATAAGGGTCGCCCTCTTTCATCACCAAAGGCGGCTGTTTATTTTCAAAGATGGGATCGGAAGGCGATCGCAAGTCTCCAATATACCATTGCAACAAATACACAAAGCCGAGAAGCGCGGCTATTGGGCCAATAAGTTTTTCAACACCTTTGAATTCAAAGCCTTTCAGAGTCTAACTCCTTCAAATTCACTCTTTTTGCTAACAAAAATCATCGACGAACTGATTCTAGTAAAGTTCACACCTGATTGTTAGTTATTATTTCTGATTTGCTCATTTTTTGTAGGAATTAGCAAAAAAGAGTATAAATACAAGAGTTTGCAAGTAACTGAGGTAAAAAATGCAGGACTCACGCATCAGATATAAAGAGTTTCTACCTCCTGCCTCAAAACCCATAGCTTTCTACTTCATGCAAAAGAAAACTACTGTAAGTATAGCAAGCTAAATACTCCCAAAAATCCCGACTCAATATAAGCTCAATCACTTCTAGTAGCATATGCCCTCAGTAATAATTCCTTCCTTGCTCAAATTGGGCGATAAGTCGATACAACCTTATTGCAAAGGTTTCGATTTAAGTTGACACCAATGGACATCTGCGATCCCTTATAAAAGGTCTGTATTACGACCGATTGAGAAATGCAATCAGGGAGATTGGGTAATTAACGAGTGTGTTCCTCTAACACCGCATCAACTTCGTATCTTAAAATACCAGGATTTTCCTGAAGACACTGTAGATAACAAATGTTACTGTGGGCTAGTTGAAAACCAAGAGGCAGATAACCTTTACCAATATTGAATCTGCTTTGTGTTTTTACACAATAGTCATAGTCATGGGCACAATATTCAAGTAGCTTGAAATATGAAAATCACTCGTATTCTCCACCAGTTTGAAAAACTATGGTTAACCGTTTTACTTCCGTGAGTACTGCTCTCACACTTAAGGTCGTTGGAATAATCTGCATTTTGTCCTTTTTCGTTGACTTTTTGATTCTGTTGTTACCCTTTCAACCCACCGATCGGGTATGGCAAATCAATTTGGCAACAGCGCTCGTCGATCGCGGAATTGTTCCTCTAGTCGGTTTGGGGCTTCTGTTTGCTGCCTATTGGATTGAAAATGCCGATCCAGCGAGCGATCGCCCCCAAGGTATCGATTTAAGATTTCCCGCCGCGATTATCTCCAGTATTTTAGGGTTGATGTTCTTGCTGATTTTTCCTCTGCACCTAAATAACGTCAATCAAGCCAAGACTCAAACACTCAACCGAATTACCCAAGAAGCAGATCAGGCAGAAACTCAACTGAACACTCGGTTATCGCAATTGCAAGCACAACTGAATACCGATCAAGGAAAAGCGCAACTAGACCAACTGCGAAACCAAACCAAAGCTCAGTTTAGTGAAATCCTCAAAGATGACCAAAAATATAAGCAAGCAATTGAAAGCCCTCAAATTCCCGCAAATATAAAAGAGTTACTGAAGAAGGCTAAAACAAATCCCCAAGTACTTGACAAAGCTATCGAACAACAAACAGATATTCAAACGCTGCAAACTCAACAACTGAGCCAACTTCGCCAGCGCCGAGACGAAGCACTGCAACAAGCTAAAGATACTGCTTGGAAATCTGGACTGCGGATTGGTATTAGCAGTTTGCTATTGTCCATTGGTTACATTATCATCGGCTGGACAAGCTTAAGAGGTAGGGGTGGTGTACAAGGTGGTAAACCTAGAACTGCCGCACGCTAATCCATTATTGGCATGGCAGTAAGAAGTATCCAAAAATTATTGACGGCTGATACTGCCATGCGCCTAATAGCTAATAACAATAACAAAGCAATTATCACTGAGTAAAATCGCTATAAAACTTGAGTAATGTTCTCAATTTACATACTGACATATAACGAAGAACTAGATATTGCTGCTTGTATCGAATCGGCGATGTTATCAGATGACATCATTGTTGTGGATTCATGCAGTAGCGATCGCACTGTGGAAATCGCCAGTCGCTATCCCATCCGCGTTGTCCAACACGCTTTTGAAAGCCACGGACGCCAGCGCACCTGGATGTTAGAGTCTATCCCCCCGAAGCATCGATGGGTTTATATCCTCGAAGCTGACGAGCGTATGACACCAGAACTGTTTGCGGAATGCGAAAAGGCAAGTCAGAATCCAGACTACATCGGTTACTACGTGGCTGAACGCGTCATGTTCATGAATCATTGGATTCGCTACAGCACACAGTATCCCCGTTACCAAATGCGACTCTTCCGCCACGGTAAAGTGTGGTTTACAGACTACGGTCATACTGAGCGAGAAGTTTGTGAGGGTGCAACTAGCTTTTTAAAAGAAACATACCCACACTACACTTGTAGTAAAGGTTTGAGCCGCTGGATTGACAAACACAACCGTTATTCTACGGATGAAGCTCAAGAGACATTGTATCAGCTAGAACAGGGAAAGGTGAACTGGCAAGATTTATTCTTTGGCAAATCGGAAGTCGAAAGACGGCGTGCCTTGAAAGATTTGTCTTTACGTTTGCCCGCTAGACCGTTGCTACGGTTTATATATATGTATTTTATCTTAGGCGGATGTTTAGATGGACGTGCCGGAGTTGCTTGGTGTACATTACAGGCATTCTACGAATACCTGATTTTGCTCAAAGTCTGGGAAATGAAGTATCTACCAAAACCTAATTTAGATACAACAGCAATTTTGGTACAAGAGAGTACGCAACAGTTGCAGGGCGCGGATTCTGAAACTACACAGGTTGATGCGGCGTGAAGAGGGCTGGAAATTAGAAGGATTTCTTGTATAGCGATGCCTACGGCGGTAAACTACGCAAAATCATAGGGCACACAGATAGGCTACACAGATCCCTGACTTCGTAAAAGTTGTCGGGGATCTTGTTTTTCATAATTTAAGACTCGATAAAACAGACTTCCAGATAAAAAACATCCCAAATTCTTTAGCAGGAAGGGTGTCTCCATTGCTTCTATGTTCAGGTCAGGTAGGATACTGACCCCGCAAGATGGATAATTTATTTCTTGGAAATCCCTAACAAATTACTACTCTTAACAGAGCATTTTCATAAAAGCCGCTTCTGCTCAAAAGTGACTGACCAGATAAAATAATTTATTAGTTAGTACTTTCACAATCATGAGCAGCTTTTAATTAAGCGCGGTAGATTAATAATACCTAAAAACTTGCAATAATTATTTACAATTCTTATAAATAAAAGTAACATCCCCTAAGAATAACCAGTCGCCATCGGATTGGTTAATGTCTATGTGTATGCTTATAGGAAAATAGCTGATTTCCAGCAGCAAGCAACTTGCTAACGTTTTAGACAGTTACTTGCGGCAGAATCTGCCAAAGTTAAAGCCTTCGGAATTTGACGAATCTGCTGGTATGGATACGAATAACAAAAGTTCCTCTAGCTTAAAACAGGAGAATCGGGGCTTGGTAATCGATCGCCTAAAACAGGACTTAAAAAACGACCTGATTGCTGGTTTGTTGGTAATAATTCCCCTAGCAACCACTATCTGGCTGACAATTACCATTGCAAGTTGGGTAATCAACTTTCTCACCCAAATTCCCAAACAATTGAATCCCTTTGATGGGTTAAACCCGCTTTTAGTAAATATACTTAATTTATTAGTAGGCTTGGCTGTACCACTACTAAGTATATTACTCATGGGCTTAATGGCTCGAAATATAGCTGGGCGGTGGTTGTTAGATTTTGGTGAGCGATTATTACAGGCAATTCCTTTAGCAGGGCAGGTATACAAAACTCTCAAACAGCTTTTAGAAACAATACTGAAAGATTCTAATGGCAAGTTTCGCCGGGTAATTTTGGTGGAGTATCCTCGCCGAGGAATTTGGGCGATCGCTTTTGTTACTGGTGCAATCAGCAGTGATATCCAAGCCCAGATGTCTCGCCCCGTGCTAAGTGTTTTTATCCCCACCACCCCAAATCCGACTACCGGATGGTACGCAGTCGTTCCTGAAGACGAGGTGGTGAACCTTTCTCTGTCGATTGAAGACGCTTTTAAAATAGTTGTATCAGGTGGCATTGTCGCTCCCAATACGCCTTTGGTTTTCTCCAAAGATTCCACATTGGAAGTGAAACACGAAGAGATCAAGCAGCAGGTTATTCCCGTTGAAGAAACGTGAAGAAGGCAGGAGGTTCAATAAAGAATAGTGGCTCACACCCCATCTAATTCCAAACCACCAACTCAGAGATTTTGGCGATCTTGACTTAAACCCCAAGAAAAGCTCTGGTTGCGGCAAGAGATAATAGGAGTGTAAGCTAACGCGCTTACATATTGCACTATTTTCCGTGTAGACCGTCATTAGTCATTTGTGTTTACCAAGGACAAATGACAAAGGACAACCTCACCAGTTGATGTGCAATCTTATTTGCGTAACAGCTTATTTATCCTGCCTCCTGCCCTCTGCCTCTCTGGAATCAATCTGGCATAGTCACAAGCAAATGCGTAATGTTGTTGTTTAACTGTGCCAAAATTGATAGACTTATAAGTTTGTCTTGCCTAGTTAATTCAGTTCTCGCACAATCAACCCTCAATTTTATGCAACCTCGTAAACCCCAGCAAATTGCTCGTGAATTGGCACTTTTAAGCCTTAGCCAATTGCCAGTCAACCCAAAGAAATTAGATAAATTGGAAGACGACCAACTAGTATCCAAGTTGGTACTAGGTGCAGTACGCACTCTGACCTCAGAAGTACAAGATACCCTCGATAATGCCGCAGGTGAACTGCAACGCAGTAACGATCGCCTCTTAAGTAGCCAAACTCGGGCCTCCGACCTCAATACTGCCAGAACAATGCTTCAAGAAGCGATCGCCTGCACCCAGACAGCAATCAATCAGTTGGGTACAGCAGTTGATTTCCCAGTATTGATTCAGTTAGCCAATCAGGACAAGGGAGTTCGGAATTACGCTAAAGAGCTTGTGATTACCGTCAACGAAAATCGACACATTATAGATGAACTCATTTCTGCTGCCTTAGTAGATTGGCAAGTAACTCGCCTCGCCCAAATTGACCGCGATATCTTGCAAATCGCGGTTGCAGAAATGAAGTTCTTAGGAGTTCCAGACAGTATCGCCATCAACGAAGCCGTGGAGCTAGCCAAACGCTACAGTGGAGACGATGGTCATCGGTTTATTAACGGTGTTTTGCGCCGAGTCACTGAGCAGAAAAAAACTGCGTAGTCCCGCTGCGGAATTAATAATTTTTATACTGCTGTGGAGAAAAATCTGTAGCCGCTTCTGCGGCTTCCTCCAAGCGAAACTTCACTCAAAGTGAGACGCTGCGCGATCGCAAAAAACTCTCTATTGTCACGATTTTCCTTAAACTGGCGTTGAAAGGTGAGGATAACTCGGAAGTTTTCACCCCAAGAAAAAGTGCAAAGTTAAATTAAACTCATAATTCATAACTCATAACTCATATAAACAATACTGCTGCAATGGTTTTTAATTGGTTCCGTCGTCAACATAACGATTCCTCTAACACTCCCTCTGATAAGAAACAGGAAGAAACTCCTCCTGTAAAAGAACCCCAACCAGAGCCAGCCGAAACCTCAACACCAACTGCTGAAACTACACCAGACACAACGGCAGACTTATTGGCATTTGCAAAAGCTGCCTACAAAAATATTCAGCAAAAACAGCAAGTCGATGTAGTAGAAACCCCACCCGATCCAGCAGATACCTTAGCATCATCAATACAACCTGAAACCGCAGAAACGGTAACTGCGGAAATTGCTGAACCAGAAGCAACAGAGGAACCTGCTAGTACAACCGTAGAAACAGCACAGCCAGAAGTTATCCAAGCTGCTAATGAGGAAGAAATTATAGAAGATTCCTCAGTGACAGCAATTGCTGAACAGCCAGATGTTTCCAGCCCAGAACTCACGACAAGTGAAGTTGAACCAACACCCACTGAACCATTAGCTACGCCAGAGGCAACACAACCAACAGTACCAGCTAACTTATCCTTTTTAGAACGGGCGGCGGCAGAACGGCAAGCCAAGCTAGAACAACTAATAGCCACCGCCATTGAAGTTCCAGAACCGGAAGTAGTACAGCCAGTAGCGACAACCTCAGAAACGGGAGAGGAAATTCCCGGATTGCTATTTGATGATGGGTTTGTCTGGTCGGCGAAAGTTCTAGCAGCTCAAGGTAGGAGTGCAGAAGACGTTTCTATTGAAGAAATTACCTGGCTGAAAAAGCTCCGGCAAGGATTAGACAAAACTCGCCGTAGTATTCTCAATCAACTGAAGGCGATCGTTGGTCAAGGGCCGCTTAACCAAGCTGCTGTAACGGAAATTGAGGCATTGCTTTTGCAAGCTGATGTGGGTGTAGAGGCGACAGACTTTATTATCAATGCCCTACAGACAAAACTGCGAGAAGAAGTGACTGCACCTGAAGAAGCGATCGCTTTCTTGAAGAAAATCCTTCGAGATATGCTGGATGCACCGAGCAAAACCTCCCACAAAACTACTTTTACCCCAGAAAAAGAAACCTTAAATATTTGGTTAATTACTGGGGTAAATGGTGCGGGTAAAACCACCACTATTGGCAAAATTGCCCACTTGGGACAAAAATCTGGCTATAAATGCTTGATTGGGGCAGCAGACACCTTCCGTGCCGCCGCCGTGGAACAGGTGAAGGTTTGGGGTAGTAGAAGTGGCGTGGATGTAATTGCCAATCCGGGAAAGAATACAGATCCGGCAGCAGTTGTATTTGATGCGATCGCAGCCGCTCAAGCGCGTCAAACCGAATTACTTCTCGTAGATACAGCTGGGCGACTGCAAAACAAGAAAAATTTAATGGATGAACTCGGTAAAATCCGGCGAATTATCGACAAAAAAGCCCCAGATGCCAAAGTAGAATCTCTTTTGGTTCTAGATGCCACTTTAGGGCAAAATGGACTGCGGCAAGCCGAAGTTTTTTCCCAAGCTGCGCAACTCAGTGGTGTTGTCTTAACTAAGCTAGATGGAACTGCTAAAGGCGGCGTTGCCCTAGCCGTTGTGCAGCAGCTAGGTTTACCCATTCGCTTTATTGGTGCTGGCGAAGGAATTGAAGACCTACGCCCCTTTTCGAGCTATGAGTTTGTCGAAGCTCTCTTGAGTGGTTAGTTGAAAAATTTCGAGTGAAAAATTTTTCTTACCAAACTTAGGACTTACGCAATACTGTATTATTCTTCTCTGGGAGACACTGCGCTTTGGCGTCAGCCTCTGACAGAGAAGGAGGTTCGATAAATTAGGCTTTTTAGCTATTTTTGCGTAAGTCTTAAAACTGATAAATTTAGGGATGACCGATCTGGTATTATCACTTGAACTAACTAGAAACAGCTCAAGTCCTAAAATTATGAATTTGTCACAATAAATAGGTGACTTTTGCTAAAATTTCTAGCTAATGCCCTTTTTGAAGTCTGAAATGGGCTTTTTAAATGTAGCAGCACGGTAGTTAGTTGCGACATACAAAATCCCCTAGACTTTCGTCTTGCAGCAATTGAAAAGGGAATCGAGACGCTCACGCCCACAAATACAACTCTATTGTGGGATGGACAGCAGTCTCAGTGGTGAGAAGTGCGTTGGGGAACCAGCGCAAAAGGTTTTCCCTCCATAGGTGCCTGGGTTGCCTATGGCGACTTGTTCGTGCAACTTCTCTCAAGAGGTTGGAATTCTGATGGTTAAATGAAAACACTCTTTCTGACTTTTGACTTAAAGTTCTTAGAAGATATTTCTTCTATTTTTAGTGTCATCTCTTCTATTCATATCTTACACTTACCAAATGACTCACCCCCTAGAATAAATTACATGCTAATGGTTTAACTCTGTTACCTCTGACTAAGAAGATAGAGTTACTTCACTTTTATCCAGTTTTGATGGGTTTAAATTTTGCGTATTCAGCAACTCAAAATTCACAAAACTAGAAATTAAAAATGGAAAAGCTTAATCTTGGCGATTATCCCAGCAATTATGGTATACAAATTAAGTATTTGAAAACTTATTAACATATTCTCAGGTTTGGGAACGAGTATAGTTCTGTTTTTGAGCAAATCAAGCTCGATTTGAACGCTTATAGAGGTTTTTACTCAAAAGACTTCTAGTCTTCTAGTTGCTTCTGCCCAAAAAGTCGCTCTGAGAGCGTTATAAATTATTCTTTGAATAAAGTATTTTTATGACTTTAGAGATACAGCGCTTCCGGCTATTATGCAATACAGTTTTTCTCCTTGCCCTCTCCTATCAAAGCTTTCAAATTTGAGGATGTACCTCATAGCTGCCGGAAGTGCTGTATGCTTTGGTAATTAAGTTATGAAAAAATGAAAAGCTTTCTGATATATCAGCAAAAGTAGTAATTTTTACGGGTAGAATTTGGACTAAAAATACATGATTTGAAATGATTAATATTCCATCAGAAATACAATAAGCAAATAAAATACTTATAAAATTTGCCTGTTACGTCTTTATACTCTTGCTAAAATGACAAGTCTTGTCTAAATATGGTTTAGCAATGCCAAAGCCAAAAGATTTATAAGTCATCTAAAATCTGCCAATATAAAGTGCAATAATACCCGTGCCTGTGTCTCAACTGCCCTCTCAACCCACTGATAATAATAGTAGCGCCACGACGGATGTCACACCAGTCGTGGCACTCAAAGAACTCGTGGCAAGGTTGCACCGGGAACAGAACAAAATTCAAGATTTGCTAAGTTCTTTAGGATTTGCCCTGAGAAGTTTCAATAATTTGAATCAGTTTTTGGAACTGATTCCGCTGATGGCAACAAGAGTGACAGATGCAGACGGTAGCGCCCTGTTTCTCTACAAACCTAATGGTCAAGTCAGGTTAGAACAGTTACATTGGCAAGATAGTGGTCAGCGCAAGAATATCCGCAAAGCGCTAGAAATAGCCAGTAGTCAAATCACGCTTTTGCCCAATACTGCCCCCTTAGCCAATGCCACGGGGATTTTGGATGACCAGATGCATCGCTATTTGGGGCCAGATGTGCAAATCTTTGGTACGGCAATTCTGGTAAAGCATACAGAACGGGGATGGCTCTATGTCTTGAGCCGCGATCCAGAATATAGTTGGACAGAAACCAGACAAAAGTTAGTTAGGTTAGTGGCAGACCAAACAGCAGTAGCGATCGAAAACGATGAACTAGCTGTAGAACTAAGAAAAAAAGAACGCCTAGACCAAGAACTAGAAATTGGCGCAGAAATTCAACGGCGACTTCTACCACGTCAATGCCCCACAATTCCCGGTGCAGTCCTGGCGGCACGGTGTAAACCTGCCAATCGCGTCGGCGGAGACTACTACGACTTTATTGCTACCAATCATAATAAGATTCAGCCCAAGATCAAAGGTGGCACCGAAACTAGTCGCTGGGGTTTGGTTATTGGAGATGTCATGGGCAAAGGTGTCCCCGCTGGGCTGATTATGACGATGATGCGGGGAATGCTACGAGGAGAAGTGCTACATGGTAATTCCCCAGCCGGAATTCTACAAAACTTAAATAGAGTTATGTATGCGGATTTGGAAAATTCCCATCGCTTTGTAACGCTATTTTACTCAGAATATAACCCTCACAGCCGAATTCTGTCTTATAGCAATGCGGCACACAATCCTCCCTTGTGGTGGCACGCAGCGACAAAAACTGTCACCCGTTTAGATACTTTGGGAATGTTGATCGGTTTGGATGCTAACAGCCAATATGAAGATGCCCAGGCACAGTTAGAGCCTGGGGATACAATTATTTACTATACAGATGGCTTGACTGATGCCGCTGCTGCTGGTGGCGATCGCTTCGATGAAGACAATTTTGTTACTGGCTTCAATACGGCTTGTAAATACTGCAATGGGCCAGAGGAGATTGTGGATTACCTATTTGACCAAGTTCAGCAATTCATCGGTGCTGATAAACAAAACACTGATGATATGACACTAGTTGTTCTACAAATTTTATAATCATTGGCTATTTATACTCGATCAAGTCATGAGTCAATGCTTGAGTTTATGGTGACAGAGGATTCACCACAGTGATTCCACTAAATTTAATTTTTTATTTATTTTCCTTTGAATTTCCGTAGCGATCTCTCAAACGGTTGTACACCAACCTTTTTGGGAACTTGTTTGTATCTAACCTTTAGGTTAATACATAAAAAATGATCGTTAGAATACTTTTCTGTTCAATTAAAAATTATATATTTTGCACATCTAGCACAGTAGGAAACGCCAAGGGGGAGAGCAGGTAAAAGGTAAAATGTACAAGGTAAAAAGTAAAAGGTAAATTTACTTCTTCATTTTTGCTTTCTTTCTATCCTTGTGACGGGAGCATTTGGTCTGCTCCCTTTTGGCGTTTTAATTTTTCTTTCTCCGCCGTAGCAAGTTAACAACAGCTACGACGGAGTTTTGCTTTCTTTCTTCGTCCTAGATTTGCTTTTTTAAACTTCCTTGAGATTTCATCTGAAAATCTTCATTTAATGATTTGTCAAGATATTTCTGAAAATATTTTAGATGAACAATTTAGATTGCTATTCTTGCGCCCCAGCTTTTTGCAGACTCCGCACCACATTTTTATAACCATTAAATTCTGCAATCATTAAAGCAGTATAACCGCCCCGGTTTTTCAAATTCATATCTGCCCCAGCTTTGAGTAATAACTGCACGATTTCGCCATAACCTGCTGAAGCAGCCCACATCAATGATGTGGCCCTCGCTGAGTCTTGAAAATTCACATCTGCCCCCTTTGCTAGCAGCAAATGTACGATCTCTTTGTGTTGGCGTTCGGTTGCCTTAATCAAAGCAGTTTTGCCATCATCCCCTGGAATGTTGACATCAGCACCATAGTCTAACAACACTTGCACCGTTTGGGTGTGTCCTTGCGATGCAGCCAACGTCAAAGGAACTTCACCAAGATTTTTCCCATTTATATCTCCGCCAGAACCTAGTAGTGCCTCGACAATTTGGCTATGTCCCTGTAATGCTGCTACAAGTAGTGGTGTATCGCCGAGGTGGTTGCTAATTTGGACATCTGCACCCCTGTTAAGTAATATTTGCACGACATCAATGTAGCCTTCTACAACGGCAAGGTGTAAGGCAGTTTCACCATCTCGATCTTGACGATTAATCTGGGCACCTCGATTTAGTAAATCTGCTGCGATTGCACTGTGTCCAGCCGCTGCTGCTGCCGATAGGGCAGTTCCACCATCAGCGTTTTTCACATTCACATCAGCCCCCGCTGCTAGCAGTGCTTCCACAATCTCCAAATGTCCCAAGTCTGCCGCTAGCATTAAAAGTGTCTCACCCTCTTCATCTGGGATATTGACATCGACACCAGTTTGGAGAATTGCTTGTAAAACTTCTATTTTTCCCTGCTTAAGGGCAAGTTTCAACGCCGTATCATCATCTTTATCAGCGATATTAACTTGGGCACCAGCAGCCAATAAAACTCGCACTACATCGATATAACCTTTGAGTACTGCTGCCATTAAAGCTGTACTACCATCTTCATTAGTGGCATTGACATCCGCACCTTTAGATAGTAAAAGTTGCAAAATGTCAAGCTGTTTGGCACTAGCCGCCAACATCAAAGCCGTCAAACCATAGGTTTTTCTGGGCAAGTTGATATTTGCCCCAGCATCCAGCAGCGATCGCACAATTTCGGTGTAGCCTAAATTGGCAGCAAACATTAATGCCGTGGTACCTTGGCGATCGCACGCGTCCACCCTCGCACCAGCAGATAGTAGCGCACACAGCCCCTTGATATCACCACTTTTAGCAGCTTTTAGCAGCAAAATATCGTTGTTTTCAGTCATGAATGAGATCCCACGCAGGGGGTTTTGTTCGTCTACCCTCAAAATTTAGTCTGAGATTGTTTATCCACTTTGGCAAGAGGGCGAAGCAAAATAGTCGGGGGAGATGGGGGAGTCTCTTTTAATTTGTGCAACTTTAAGCACAGAAAATAGAGTTATGCTAATTTTTATGAAGATTTAATCATTAGGCGAGAACACGATGAGTCTGGAACTTTCTACGTCGGTGAAATATTGGCTGAACTTCTTCCATCCGGTGCTCATGTGGGCGCTATTAGTACTCTCAATTTATGCTGCCTATTTAGGATTGCAATTGCAGCGTACCAGAAATGCTCAGGGGGAAGAAAAAAAAGAATTGATTAAAGGTAGATATAACGTCAGACACTACCAAATCGGATCTATACTCCTAGCTTTGATGGTGGCAGGTGCGATCGGTGGGATGGCCGTCACTTATATCAATAATGGTAAGTTATTTGTGCAGCCTCACCTGTTAGCAGGACTGGGCATGACAAGTCTAATCGCATTTTCTGCTGCTTTGTCCCCTTATATGCAGAAAGGGGCAAATTGGGCGCGTGCAACTCACATTTTAATAAATTTCACACTTTTGGGACTTTTTGCTTGGCAGGCTGTTACTGGGGTGCAAATCGTCCAAAGAATTCTCACTAAAGCATAGTTAAGTATTCAGGAATCTAGAGCTTCTTGACTGCTTAACCAGAGGCGGAGTGTTTTTACCTCCGCTTTTGACCGGAGGCAGAGTGTCTCCGGCTTTGCTCTGGAATTAACGCTTTTTCTTAGCATTAGCAGGAAAAGGTATTTCTAAAGATTTATGAAAATTTTCCTGAACTTTGCGAGTTAAGCGACGGGAGACTTGGCGAACAATTTGATTAAGTAAGCGATCGCCTGTAGATTGAATTATAGACTTAGGTAATCGCTGAATAAATCGGGGAAAGTGAAGATAAACGATCAAATCCAATTCCCATTCAACTTTTGTAACTTCGCCAATACTACTGCAAGCATCGTTTCCTATTAACTGTAGAGATGCCCGATAATCTACGTCATAACCAGGCGGTTGGTAGTCAGGAATGGGAATTGTACGGATGCGGTAAATACCCTCCTCTGGGGGCAACAATTCCAAACCTATTTTCGGTTCTACTTCATAACCGAAAGAACCAAAACGACCAATTGTTAAAGCATAGCCATTTTCCCCAAGTGATTGTACCTTCATGGGTTCAGCACAGCGCGAAAACCATGAGGGGTGAGCATTGAGATACTCAGCAACCTTCTCTACTGGAGCAGCCATTTCCATGAAATCTTGATAACGACCGTAAAATTTTGTCAGCGTCGCTACATTTGGTTCTGTTAACGTGTCCTCGGCTTCTTGGCTGGACGCTACAGGTAAAACTGCTTCTGTTATTTCCCAGGATTTATATTCGCCTTTTCTTGAAAGCATAAATGCATTACTGTATATTTTGGCGTTGGTCTATATTAATGATTCCCCACATACCTGGGTCATTTCGCATTCAGATCCCATTTTGACCGAAACCTCATTAATCTGCGAGTAACTCCATAGAATTACTAAAATAAAGAATTAAACAAGCACACAATAGTTTCCCAGGATAGCATTTATTATGAAAGCATTTGTAGCAGGGGCAACAGGTGGAACAGGTCGCCGGATTGTGCAACAGTTGATAGCGCGGAATATTCCCGTCCGAGCCTTGGTACGGGATATAGAGAAAGCTAGGGGTATTCTGTCTCCTGAAGCCGAATTAGTGGTAGGCGACGTATTACAACCAGAAAGTTTAACTGCTGCGTTGGGAGATAGCACAGTTCTGTTGGTTGCAACTGGGGCAAAACCTAGCTTTGACCCAACTGGCCCCTATAAAGTGGATTTTGAAGGGACTAAAAATTTAGTAGATGCTGCTAAGGCAAAGGGAATTGAGCATCTCATCTTAGTTTCTTCTTTGTGTACTTCCCGGCTTTTCCATCCGCTGAACTTGTTTTGGCTAATTTTGTTGTGGAAAAAACAAGCTGAAGAGTATATTCAGAAAAGTGGTCTTACTTATACGATTGTGCGGCCTGGTGGGTTGAAGAATGAAGACAACTCCGACCGCATCGAGATGCAGAGTGCAGATACGCTGTTTGATGGTAGTATTCCCAGACAGAAAGTCGCCCAAGTTGCTGTTGAGGCGCTGTTTGAAGCAGATGCGCGCAATAAAATTGTCGAAATTATTGCCAAACCTGAAGCAGCCTCAAAAAGCTTTAAGGAGCTATTTCAGCAGTGCTGATATTTCACAGGATTTTATTGCTTCTGTCTCTTAATTCTCATCCCAAGATCATCGGCTCACATCTTTATGGAAAAGCGATGCCTACGCACTTTTTCAATTCGCCCCTTGATTTTGCTCCCTAAAGCGATCGCTCCATCTCTCCTGCAAGAGCTTGTTCCCAAATTGGCAGATCCTCCGGTCGGTCAACATCAGCTAAGGGCAACAAGTCCGTGTATGATAAATTAAGTTTCTGGGCAATATCCACGGTTTTCTGAAATACTTGAGCAGTTCCCCACTCGATGTTAACGAATAGCTCCGGGATGGATTGGCGCAAACCAATTAAGTAATATCCACCATCGATCGCAGGGCCAAGTACGAGGTCAAAAGCGTGTAACTTCTCAAAGGCTGTTGCTAAAATCTGGGCATTCACTCCAGGACAATCTGTACCAATGATAATTACTTTTTCTGCACCAGATTGAAAAGCATCAAAAAGCGATCGCGCCATCCGCAAACCTAGATCCCCTTCATCTTGAGACTGGTAAACTAAATCTAACCCCAGCCAGTCTTGCATAAGTTGCGAATCGCCACCTGCAAAACGCACTTCCACAGATATGTCAATGGCTTTTTGCAATTCTTGAACCTGAAATATTGTATGCTCAGTCATTTCCCGTTGAAGATTGGCAGCACCAACATTTCCCAAAGCAGGTATCAATCGGGTTTTTGTCCTACCTGGTTCTGGATAGCGAGTGAAAATAATCAGGTGCTGTTTTGAGTTTGCTGGTAAATTCAGCACACAATACCTTGTTTAACAACTAAAAATATCTTAATAGCAATACTTGTCGTTTTCGTTGGCTCTAGCATGATCTTTTCCCGTCCGCATAGCCCCCAAAATTGTAGAAACATAGACACAACGTCTAGCTTTACCACCATTCAAGCTGTAGAATGTTATCTGTCCTAATCCGCCTACTGTACACTGATTTCCAATTTCAGAGATCGGACAACCGTGATAGTTAAATAAAACTCGCCACATTTGCTGTGAAGGATGTTTTAGTAAAGTTGTCTCCTTTTTTCCTTTATTATTTTCCTCTTCATCAATGCCAATATTTGGCTCAAGGTTATGCCATAGGTTGCTATTATTTTTAACAGCATCAGAAATAAATTGTCCTGCCTCTGCTTGATGAACTGCCCATTGCACAACACCATTTTGTATGCGAAAACTGGTTTGCCTAGTCAATTTATCTTTAGTGGCTTGGCTTTGCGCTTGGCGCAAAGCATAATAAACCTCATTTTGGGTAGTGTTGAGACGGCGAGTCTCCACAAAAGCCAGCCAATTGGATATTCCGATCGTAGCTAATATACCAATTAATACAATAACTACTAACATCTCTGGTAAGGTAAAACCACTGTTAGAATGATTATTCTTTAAGAGATTTTTTACATAAACTAAAGAGGGTAGATGCACCAGGCTATCCATTTTTATTCTGAGAGTTTTTCAGCTACCTCGCCGTTAAAAAATTTTCAATTGGTTTAGCTTTTTACTTCGCGCTGGTTAGTAATATTTTCGAGCAATGTAGGCATTAAAATGATTATTAAAATTTTTAATAATAATTTTAAAGTAAAATTTATCCGCTGAAGTCTTGAAGAATTATTCAGAATATAATTCCATAAAAATTTAGCGGCAGTTAAAGCTTTTTGTCGATTAAACGGCTTTTGTAAGGCTTTGCATGTCAGGTATTTATATAAATTTGTCAGACTTAGATTCCAAGTACTCTTAAGTGCTAAAGGTCTTTTCTTATATGCTCTCTCAAGCACCTGCAAGCAAGCTTGCTCTTGCCTTATAAGATTAGAAGAAACGGAATTAGCACTTATTCTGTACAATATTTGTACAGATGGTACGCATACAAAATCAAACTGGCAAGCTAATCGCAACCACATATCCCAATCTTGAGCAGCACTTAGAGATTCATCAAATCCACCTAATTTGATTAAAGCTTCTCTACGAATCAAAGGATTGGAGCCATTCTCTAAAAAGTTTGTCAACAATAACTTTTCATAAACGTCTCCATTGGCTGTAACGTGTGTACCAGAGAGTACTATTTCACCATTTTCATCGATATAATCAGTCCAACTGTAAGCAACTGTCGCAGTAGCATTTTCTTGCAGAGCCTTTAAGTGAGACTGAAGCTTATCAGTTGTCCAAAGATCATCCGCATCTAAGAAACTAACAAATTCTCCAACTGCAAGCTGTAAACCTCGGTTACGACTAACGTTTCCGCCAGCATTGGTATAGGAAAATATTTTTATTCGGGGATCTTGAATTTGTGTAACAACATCTAAAGTTGAGTCTTCTGAACCATCATTAATTACAATTAATTCTAGATCGCTCAAAGTTTGATTTAGAACAGATTGAATTGTATGATAAATAGTATTTTCACTATTATAGGCGGGGATAATTACAGAAATTTTCGGTAACTGTTGACTATAATTAATCATTTTATAGGGCTAATTTATTTTTTAATCCTTTGCGCAAATTAGATTTTAAGTAGTAAAAAGGACTCATCATACTAGCTAAGTAAAATTCCATTTCAAAAAGTGCAATTAAATTATTTTTCAATTCCCCTCTATAGTGAATACGGTGCTTTAATACTCGGCGTAAATTCCCTAAAATAGTTTTTATAAACACTATTGGTTTTTGCCAATTTTTAGTATTTATCAAGCTTAACTGGAAAATACACAAGCCACAACCGCGTGCCAGAGTTAAGAGATAATCTCTCTCAAGTCGCCAGCGTGGTATTTGATGATAAGTGTGCATGGTAGGATTATACCAAATCTGCCAGCCTGCATAATGTATATAAAGCAATGGTTCATAGTCATCACCCTGTACCAAAATACCAGGCAATTTTCCACTTAAATTAGGCCGCTGTGGTACATTTTCACGCCATACTTGTTTCCGAACAACAAGCGCCGCACCAGGAGGAAGTCTTAAATTATCTGCGTCAAACAAATATGGATTTGAACCATGTTCTCTGATAGCTAAAAAAGCTTGAATTCTTTCAAAATTTTCTGGTGGATTTACTTCAAAATCACCATGAATCTGTCCACTCCAAGCACCTGCTTGAGGATGTTCTAATCCAAAGCTATATGCTTCTGATAACCAATTAGGAGCAGGTAAGTTATCATCATCTAAAAATGCGATTAGCTGTCCTTTCGCTTCACGTACTGCTCGCAATCTGGCAAAAGCTGCTCCCTGTTCTGGTTCTAAAAAATATCTTAAATTACAGTTTCCATCATATATTTTTTGGTAATTTTGAATTATTTCATACGTGTTATCAGAACTATTATTATCCACAATAATAATTTCCCAGCTAAGTTGTTCTACTCCTGTCTGGGTTAATAGCTTATCCAAAATTTTAGGTAAACGGGTTGCTCCATTGTATGCAGGAATGGCTACGCTAATATCTAAGTTTTCAGATCTTAATTCAGTCATAATGCCTAATATTTTAATAATTTATTTTTTAAAGTATCCATTTTTCCAAAGATAAAAAGGACTAATAAAACTACTTAAAAAAAGTTCCATTTCGCAAGCAGCTACCAAATCATCTTTCAGATTAGTTCGATATTTGAGTAAGTGTAACGTAATTTTACGCAAGTCATTTATCATATAAGATAAAAGAGCAAATGGTCTATATATTTGTTTTATATTTATCATTCTCGTTACACAACGGCTAAGTCCAATCCCTCTAAAAAATGGAATCAAATAATCTTTTTGCAAACGCAATTTTGGTATTTTGTGTGCTATTTCCATTTCTGGGTTGTACCAGATTTCCCATCCTGATTTTTGGATGTAAGACAACATTTCTAAATCTTCACTGGTAAGCATATTGCCTTTAACTCTACCAGTTAAAATAGACTTATCTGGTACACTTTCTAACCATGCTTGTTTACGGACAACAAGTCCGGCAGAAGGGGGTAGCAATTTTTTAGATGCTTCATATAATAGCGGTAGATTTCCCCGCTCTGTAATTGCTAAGAATGGAGCAATTCGCTTAAAGTTTTCCGGTGGTTCTACTTCCCAGTCTGGGTGAATTTGGCTGCCATAAGCTCCAGCTTTGGGATATTTTTCACCAAAAGCATAAGCTGCAACTACCCAATGTGATACTGGGTAGTTGTCATCATCTAAAAAACCTATGAATCTACCTTTAGCTTCTAAAACCGCCTTTTTTCGAGCATAAGCTGCGCCTTGTTTTGATTCAAAGCAATACTTTAAAGGGTAAGGACATCGCCAATCTTTTTGATAGGTTTGAACAACTTTAGCTGTATTATCAGTGCTGTTATTGTCTACAACTATAATTTCCCAAGATAAATTTTCGGTGTTAAGTTGGTTTTGCAGTCGTTCTAGTAGTTCAGGCAAACGACTTTCACCGTTATAAGTTGGGATAGCTACAGTAAAGTCAAGGTTCTCAGTCATTTTCCGAAAAGTATATTTTAATGATGACGCTTTTTATTATGTTCAGGCAATGGCTAATTTATCAATGGCTCTTAAATAACTCTATAAAATATTAAAACTGCACATGATGTTTCAATTTTGCTATCAACGTGCAGTTTTATGTTCAGCAATATTACGTATTTTTAAACAAATATTGGTATTTAAATTACTTAACTGCAATTATTATCTTTTGCTGTCACCATTGAGCCTAAGAGAGTTTTTACAATGACACATCGCTTTACGCTACTAGCCGACGCAGGATTTGCAGAGCTTGGTACAGCTACCACTATTTTTATCCCAGGTGGCTCTGTACCTGCTGGCACTGTTCCAAAGTTTGCCTTTGGTAAAGTCCCCATATAGTCAAAGGTAATTTTTGTTGGCGTACTTAAAGTAGGGTAGTACTTTACAGTAGAATCAGTAGGATTGACAATGTTTTCATCACTGAGATTTGCACCTAGCAGAAATTTATCAGAATTGGCTCCTACATCCGCCCCTAAAGGTTTCCATGTCCATGTACCGCTCAGAGCATCGGTACGATAAATAGCAACCTCTACATTTTGGGTTGTGCTATTTCTCTGAAAACTGACACTGTAGCTAAGTTTTTTGATTTTAGCTTCGCGTTGTGCTTCTTGCAATGCAGCGAAAACGGCGTCGTTAACTTTATTTATCCGTTGCCGATTTACAAAGGCAGCCCAACCAGGAGCTGCGATCGCTGCTAAAATTCCTACTAACAGCAGTACTACTATTAACTCTATAAGACTAAATCCAGCATCTTGTTGCTTGTAGCCATCAGTAAAGGGTCTATTTGCTAAATATTGCTGCTTTAGCTTTGTTTCTCGGCTGTGCAACTGGAAATAATTTAATACTCTTAAACTAGGAATATTCGGCATACTATCCTGCTTTTATTAATATTTGTCAAAGATAGGAGCTATTTGGTAAAGATAAAGCTGCTTCCTTGAACCTTAATGTTTGCACTCGGAAAATAACTAGATTTGCTCTGCGCGTAACGTACTTTAGTTTCATCATTTTGTATTAAACGAGCTTGTGCATTACCTCTTAAATAAACTTCCGCAGCACTTCTATTATCTGTGCTAACTGAACTTATACAAGCATAGAATCCTGTTCTAACACTAGTTGCTGTTACTGGAACTTGACTAAAGTTAGTAGAGCATGTTGCTGCTGGCGCTCCCTGTGCTATTGTTGTTTGATCTATAAAATCAACTAAAACTAAGGGATCTTGAGTGTAACTCCCCCCTCCTGTCCAACTATTCATTTTTGCTTGTAACGTTATGCCCTTTTGTGACAAGTCAAATGGTTTAAAGCCTTTATCTGGACATGGGAGATATTTGTCGGTTGCAGTAAATCCAGGGCAAGTCACTGTAGCAGCAGTATTTGGAACGCCATCTTTAATTTCCCATCTAGCGATGCGTGCAGCGTTAGACCAAGTAGTGCTGGTATCTTTAATTAAATAGTAGGCAACTAATGAGTAAACAAAAGTATCATCTTTTTGAGTGCCTGTAATTGTAATTGCTTGATTAATTAATTCTCGTTTCCAAAAAACAAGCACAGGAACTTTATCTGTTCCGTTAGGTAGTTGATTCCCAGTTGTACTTGCATTTGGGCAAGTGTTATTGGTACTAGCATCAACAGTACCGCTTAGACAAGCAATTCCAGTAGCATCGTATATATATATTGCTTGTTGGAGATCGCGAGTAATATAATCTAGTGCAGCTTTAATTTCTTGCTCAGAGTTTGCTTTGGCTTGTTCCTGACCATCAGTATTTAAAATACTGATCATAAAACTTAGTAACGGCGTAATTACTAAAAATGCAATGAGCATAGCCACCAATAATTCAATCAGGGTAAAACCACTATTTTTGTTTTGCTTGTGAGAGGGTTTTAGCTGAGTACTTAACAGCCACCTCAATATATTCATTTTGCTACAGATTCTCCTTAATGACTGATACTGAGTCATGAAATTATTTATGTTTAACGGGTTAATTATGGTTGACAACCACCAAGGCGATCGCACAAAGCGCTATACGAACTTTGACCCCTGACAATTTCAGTTGTCATTTCTACTAGTGGTGCTTTGCGATTGCCTAGTCCCCCTGTGAATGTTGCTGCTGTTTTTCCACTGCTACCCGCAGTTAAAGAACCAAATTCAGCATCTGAACGATATACCCGGACTCCCAAACGATAGCCTTGACCTTTATCAGCGTCGCTATCTGTGACAGCAACGCGAATAGCCTGAATGTAAAATAGATCGCTAGTACAGTTGGGATTAGCAAGGCTGCCATTTTTGTTAAAGCAATACAAACCAGTGCTAGCACTAGGAGCTGACGTACTACTCAATAAATAGTCACTACTTGAACTGGATACATTTCTAGTTGTGCTAGCAGCCAGTGTAACGGTGATTGTCGGATCTGAGATTGTTTTAGACTTAAGAGCATCAATAAAGGCTTTAGCCGCTCCTGTTGCCAATTCTACCCGTTTGGCTTGCACGCGAGTTGCTGTTGACATTACTAGGACAGGTGCGATCGCTACCAGCAAAACGGCAACCACGAGGATCGCCACAAGCGACTCAATGATCGTAAAACCTGACTCGTTAGACTGGCTAGATAATTCTTGTAGTTGGCGTGGGTTCATACTCAATTCCTCAAGAAGGCTATGTTTTACAGCAATTTGCGATTGGGTGTAATACATTCTTAACCTCTGTCCAAACCTCTCCCCTAATGGGCTACGGTGTACACACATCTCTTGACTAAGTGCAGAATGTGGTTTGATCCCCCTACATCCCCCTTAAAAAGGGGGACTTTGATTCTAGTTCCCCCCTTTTTAAGGGGGGTTAGAGGGGGGATCGAAATGACGTGGAATAAGGTAATCAAACTTGTGTGTACACCGTAGCCTAATGGGGGAGAGGCTTTAAATTTTCCCCCTTCCCTATTAGCCCTCTTCTGTCACTCTCCGAAAACATTTGCCTTTTCTAAAATCTAGAGCTTTTGTATAGCAAGCGATTGCGCGATTCTTTTCTAATAGTAAATACAAGACCCATTTTTTCTAATAGTATAGCTTGTATTGATTGCCTCATAAGGCTTCTAGCGATCGCCCTCCCGGAGAGTGACAGAAGAGGGTTAGGTAAGGGGGCTAGGGGGTTAGGTCTGTTAACGTGGTCTATTCACCCGAAAAGTGATGTAAAAACTCTCATTCAAACACTTTAGGATGGTTGGAGTTCGCAGCTAGTAGGACGTTCAGTTGCAGGTAGCGCAAATTTGAACTTGCGGTCAGGGGCCGGAGGGGTAGTAACAGGGGTAGAGACGATGGTGCCAAAGTAGGCGCTGGGCGCATCCTCAAACCCATTCCCTGCATTCGCATTTTCATCTTGGACAGCACACAACAGAGTTTTCACCCAAAGGTCATCGCGGCCTACTTCTCTGAAGTATTCATTCGGAGGATCTGCTGCTGGAGTTACAAAGCGCTGGGCAAACAAGTCAGGGTTTTGCGCCAATAACGCCACATCAAAACCCCAGTTACGGTTAGGAGCCATATAATAAGGCGCTTCCCCAGTACCATTAACACCGATAGAAGTACTATCTGATGTATAACCTGGTCTTGTAGAATTTAGAAGTCTGTAAAAGATACTGTTATTCTTAGCAAGGTTAAGAGTGCTAGTATCATTAGGGTCAGAAGTGGTTGCAGGAGCAGTTGTTGGACCTGATCTGACGAGAACTTGGAATGGTGCGCTAGCATAGATACTGCGTTTAAATTGGATGAATGAACCGTTGATATTGGCATCAACCACATCCCAGTTTTCTAAGAAACGCACAAAGTTATGCAAACCCCCATTGATTTCGTAGGTAGTTGAACCCACACGAGCCGGAGTATCACCAGCAGCAACAACTAGATTAAAAGTTGTTGCACTTGCCTGAGACAACCATCTAGTGTTTTTAACGAGACTAGATGATCCTGCTAAAGCAGCGTAATTTTGAGTAGTAGTTGCTGTAGGTGTTGCGGTTGTTAGTTGTAATTGCAATACAGGTTCAAATAGCGGCTGATATGTCGCATCTCTGGCGGGTGAAGCAGGGTTGAATAATGACGCGCTTGTATCTCCAGGAAAATCTCTAACAGAACCAGAAGCTGGTAGTTTGGGGTATCTGTAAAATACACGATTGCTGTTGTTGTATTTGATCTCGCTCAGTGTGGACTGTGGTGGACTAGGAGAAGTACTTATTGTGGTTGCAAACCATAGGGCATTACTCGCTATGTCAGGCATGGGACTTGCAGAGTCTACCGCACCACTTGTGATAAGTACCGGAAATTCTGCTACTGCACCCGCTCCAATACCTAGTGGAATGGGAGTAGCGGTAGTATAATTTATGGCACCGTTACTAATATTAACAAGCTTACCGAAATCAGGATCGCTCGTTGGTGTGTATTTCCTTTTGAACGCAACCCTACGAGCAAATCCTTCAAAACCAGTCCTTGCCGATCGCGCAGTTGTACCAGCTAAGAGTCTGTTGGGATCTGCACCAACTACTTCACTAGACCTTTTTAGGATTTCTGTGTTTAGGTCTAGAGCATTGCCTGTATTACTATCACTATCTAAACCCACATACCAGTCACTCGGTTGACACGTTGAAACTGGTATTTTGAAACACATCTCCATTACATACTCTGGGAAACTTCCTCGACGCTGAATGGGCGTGACGAAGTTGTTCACGTAAGAACTGTTATTGTTTACTGAGTCGCTAGAAGTGGGAGTACCTGTATAGTAGGTATCACCACCAGAGTCAGTCAAGAATTTAGATGAAGTGAGAAAGTTGTTATTCCAGAAACCTACCTTCAGTCGGCTGAGTACGACGTTAGGATCGCTCCCTTGGTTATTTCGCAAGTCGTAATCACCCTCATTGCGGAAACCTTCACGGAAGTTACCAGAGAGCAAGGTAACAGCATCGGCAATTACTGATGCTGGTCGCCAAGTTTCGCCTGTTGTGCAATTTGGTAGTCTAGGGTCGCTAGGCCGACAAGCAAAGTCAGGATCGCGATTTGCCGCAGCACGAGTGTAAAATTTAGTATCGTAGGTAGCAGCGCTGGGAGCAGGTAAAAGATCCGGGGTTTTGAATTCTTGTTTAGTGTGCAGATTAAAATCGCCTTTAACATACACTGGTAGCTCAGTTGCTAAAATTAAGCCTTTTTCTTCTGCTCTGTAATTAGTCTGGCGACTCAAGTTACTGCCATTAATCAACATAATGGCGTTAGGTCGCCGTTCTGGATCGAGATTGTAGTCACTAGCGCTGATATTTTCACTAGTTGGGTTACTGCGATCTTTTTGAGCATCGTCACGAGAGGCATAGATAATGCCGCTATTGGGCAATAGATATTCGTTATCCGATGCAGCGCCGATTGCTTGTGTGCGAAGCTGACCTAAATTTATACTAGTAGCACGAATTTCTAGAGGCTGACGCTGTTCAACTTCCAGATTGTAGTTTCCAGTTAATGTACCACCTTTATCTATAGCCTTAATTTGTCGGGCATCAAGAAATGCAGTTTCTTTGATTGCGCCATCAGGAATGTAGGTAGTACTCCGAGACAGAGTGCCATCAGCAATCTGTATTGCACAGATAGTAGAGTCAATTGCTGATTGCTCAGAGAGAGTGAGTTTAGTGGTAGTTGCTTTTGCCAGTGCTTGCCGTAGTAGAGGATTCACAAGGCGGCCATTGGGAAATACCAAGTTAGCTTGATATTTCAAACGATTTAGCAAAGTTACACCAGTGTTAGTCACATCATCAGCATTAGCCCCAAGTGTAAAAAAACCATTGGCATCTACTGCTTGTCCTCTAGTTATACCATCAGATGCAGTAGCAGGAGCAGCATAAACAATCCCATTGTTGGATGCTGCTACTGTTGTCGAATCAAGGGGATTATAGGTGTTTGTAGTTGCTGTTGCCTGATTGGTAGGATTGTAGTAGCTACTTACACAGGCCATCGGTGTTTGATAATCGTCTGGTGTACTCGCCTGAGGATTGTAGGAATTAAAATTGTAGTGATACACCACCGTGGCACGCATTACTAAATCACCACGTTTTTGTTTACTTGCATTCAGAGGATCGGTCGGATCGGGTACAACCATAGGCATAGTATCAGGCCAGACTACAGTGCCATAACTTTCGTTGACTGCCGACGTGCTTGGATCGTCAACCAGTTCAGGCTTTCCTCCTCGTGTTGGAAGAGTAGGTTGGATGAGTGCTGTTCTTAGTCCAGAACCTGTAGGTGTATATATTCCTGCACCTGTAATTACCCTCAGTCCACCGACCACATCAAGGGGATTAGACCGGGGTGAAGCGGCTGAAATTTCCCAAAAACCATCACGTCCTGTTACCCCTAAATCTGATAACTGTCTGACGCGAGTGCTACGAGTTCGATCTTTGGTAGTACTACCTGTCCACTTCACAGCAGGACTGATGGTTTGGGGATCATTCTCTCCTACAAAGTCTCCTTTTGTGGCATCCCATATAAGTTCAGGCAGGTTGTTGCCTACTACGATGCGATCGCCTAACTCTGTTTCTATTACGGGAGTATTATCTACAACATCTGGATCTCTGGTAGGTAGTTGCGCTGTATCTAGTGTTAATGTTGTATTAGTATCTGTTGGATAAATCCAGGCATCCATTGGACGTAGCGTATTAACAGAACCTTTCATAAAGGTTGTTGCATCTGCTGTGGTGTAATCGACACCAGTAGATTTTTCAATAGCAGAATTACCATAAAGAACTTCTTTAAATGGTACACGCCTAGTCCGCTTACGAAACCAGTTTTCTAATTCTTCCTTACGTACTTTAGTCGCATCTAAACTTGGATCGTTTAGAATCCGGTTGGTTATATTAGTTCTGATTTCTTGAGGGTCAGTAGTAGCAGCATTGTTAAGTTGTGCCTTCACTAATAAGTCTATACGTTGAGCATAAGCCTGAGTGTTATAGGCAATGTCATTCGAGTTATTTGAAGTGGTTTTATTAGTAGATGCTAAAGTTTTATTTGTAGTAGGCGCACCATTTTCTACAAATAAATCTACATATGTTCCACCTGTATTACTTGTGCTGATTGGGCCACTAGTTGCAATATTACCACCAACAACTATCTTGCTATTTTCTCGTTCGTAGTAACATGAATATCTACTACTGACCTGAAATAGAGTTATATTTTCACTAGTTTTAGCAGTAAATAAGTTACTGTTGGTAAAAATGCGTCCATTTAGACGGAATCTAGGCCCTGGCGTAATATCTAAGTCATCTTCATAGACAACGGCATTATTAGTAATAGAAACTTGACTACGATCTTGTTGCATTTCTAATGCCGAGAAGCCCTTATTACCTCGATACTTCTCATATTTGGTTGTATCGAGAGAAGTCGCTTGAGCAATATCACTAATGGGAACCGTGACTGCATATACGAAAAAGCTTTTTTTCAATTCGCCAGTTGGTAGCTTATACCAACCCGAACTACCTACTAAGCTGGCGCTAGTATCACCAGCTACGTCACAAGCTCCACCTGCCTTAGCTGGTAGCATAGGAGGGGTTCTAGCATCTAGTGGACTTCTCTTTCGGAGTGGAACAGTTTGGGGGGGAGTGCGGAAGTAGATACCATAGAGAATAAAGCTATCAAATTTACCGTTATTATCTGTATCGGCAGGAAATTTCCAGGCTGTTTGTATGTTTTCTTGATTTTCTAAAGCCATACTACTAGTTGCTTCAATTGTAGTATTACCATTAAGGTTATAAGCCAGAGTTATAGGAGTTTCATCACCAAATGTATAGACAGAAAGTTTATTAACTAAGGTATTGTATAGGGTTAGATTTGATGGTACAGAACGTGGTAAAGTCGGGTCGGCAAACAGTGCACTTATTTTGGCTTTAGCCCTATCTAACGCAGGGGTAGCAGCTTGCATTGTCGCTTCATTCACGCGGACATTACTAGCATTTTTAGAACGCTCAAAAGACCGAAATAAAATTGCAGTTGTTAATAGTACGACTACCAAAATTACCATCGCTACCGTTGGCAAGACAAAGCCAGAGTTAACCGAACCGCGTCTTTTTTGAGTACCAGAGATAGTTCGTAAAAGCCAAATAAGTTGCTTATTAATTGCAGATAAAATCTGCTTGCTAATTTGTCTGAAGGTTTTTTGAATTACCTTGAATATCTGACGTTTTCTAGACATATCTGCTTCCCGATCAAGTGGATTATAGCGAATTTTCTATTTATTCAAAGTTTTCACTCATGCCTATAAAGTATTCTTACAGGCATTAAATCAGATGATATTTATCTAATTATTTTATTTGGCTTGAATAACTTCCAAATAAAGTAGTTATAAAAAAGATAATTTATTAAAGTTATATCATTTATGGATTGTTCATTTTATCCGGAAAACACTGATTTTTTCAGAATTATTTAGTTTGAGTCTGGTAAATAATAAGAGCATTACCTCACAGTATATTTGCGTAAATGTGTTTTATTGTAAGGCAAATTTATGAAGATGTTATTAGCAGAGTAGGCTTATAATACCCATATGTTAAAGGAAAGATATCAGTTAGATGCAAAATAATCAGATGTGCAGCTTAGATTCCTGACTTCTTTAATTAAAAAGTCAGGAATCTTGTTGTTCACATTGCTTTGATTAATTACTAATTACTCATTAGTACACCTTGGCGTAAATCCCATTACCACCTTTAACGGCAAGCAAGCTTCTGCCAGAAGGTACTAATTTTGCGTACCTTCTGGCAGAAGCTACTAGGCATCATATATGTAAGACGCAGTTACATTAATGTTACAAGGATGTGAGTAAACCCCAACTTACGGGGTTTACTCACATCTGTGGGTTTCAAACCCTCAATTATTCTTAGACTTCGTTTGTGTATCCAAGCTAGTTTGGTCTTCTCCCTACAGCCCTTTGCGTACGTCCCGTTGAGTGAAGGGGAGACGCCAGGTGCTATGTAGCAATCTGTGGTAATGACACCTTTACCAGCACTTTTTTGCTAAAAGACAGACCGGTTTCATTTTTATCAATGATTATGGTGTCTCCAGAGATAAAAGTATTTTCCAATAATTTGGTGGCAAGGGGGTTTTCTACTTCTCGCTGAATTGCCCGTTTGAGTGGGCGGGCACCGTAAACTGGGTCATAGCCTGATTCGACAAGATAATCACAAGCAGATTGGGATATCTCAAAGAAGATTTTTTGCTCGCGGAGGAGATTTTCTACCCGCTTGAGTTGAATACGGATGATATGCCGCATTTCCGTACGATTGAGGGTATGGAAGAGAATAATATCATCGACGCGGGTGATAAATTCCGGGCGGAAATGCGATCGCAAAGCATCCATTACTCGCTTCCGCATTGTTTCATACTTGGAATCATCACCAGATACATCCAAGATATGTTCGCTACCAATGTTACTGGTCATCACAATAACGCTGTTACGAAAATCTACCGTCCTCCCCTGAGAGTCAGTAACTCTCCCATCATCTAACACCTGCAATAAAATATTGAACACATCGGGATGCGCCTTTTCCACTTCATCCAACAGCACCACTGAGTAAGGACGGCGGCGAACCGCCTCGGAAAGTTGGCCGCCTTCTTCATAGCCTACGTATCCTGGAGGCGCTCCCACTAACCGAGAAACTGAGTGTTTTTCCATATACTCAGACATATCCAAGCGCACCAATGCATTATCAGAATCAAAGAGAAACTGAGCTAAAGCACGAGCGAGTTCGGTTTTACCTACGCCTGTGGGGCCCATGAACAGAAATGAACCAATGGGACGAGAGGGATCTTTCATCCCCGCACGGGCGCGGCGAATTGCGGCTGCTACTGCTTCTACAGCCTCTTCTTGCCCAATGACTCGTTGATGCAAATGACTTTCTAATTGCAGTAATTTTTGTCGTTCCGATTCCAACAAGCGATTGACGGGAATTCCTGTCCACTTTGCGACGATTTCGGCAATGTCGGATTCAGTAACTTGTTCTCTTAGCAACGTGGAACCTTGGTTTTGAATTTCTAAAAGGCTCGCTTCTTTGGCTTCGCGCTCGTGCTGCACTCCCTCCAATTTGCCATACTTGAGTTGGGCAGCTTTATTTAGATCGTAGGCGCGTTCTGCTTGTTCAATTTGCACTCGCAGCGCATCTTCTTCTTTCTTTAAGGCGCTTATAGCCTCCAATATCTGCTTTTCACCTTGCCATTGCTCATTAAATATTTGCTGCTTTACCGTTAAATTGGCAATTTCTTGTTCAATGCGCTCTAAACGTTCTTTCGTTTGGGGAGTACCCTTTTCTTCGCCAGCTAATGACAGCTTTTCCATTTCTAACTGCATGAGGCGGCGATCGATGGTTTCCAATTCGGCTGGTTTGGAGGTAATCTCCATTTTCAACTGTGCTGCCGCTTCATCTACTAAATCAATAGCTTTATCTGGTAAGAAGCGATCGCTAATATAACGTGCTGACAAGGTTGCTGCTGCTACCAAAGCCGAATCAGAAATTTTGACGTTGTGATGCACTTCGTAGCGTTCTTTCAATCCCCGCAGAATGGAAATAGTATTTTCCACACTTGGCTGATCCACAAATACTTGCTGAAAGCGACGTTCTAAAGCAGCGTCTTTCTCAATGTGTTTGCGGAACTCGTCGAGGGTAGTTGCGCCAATACAACGCAATTCTCCCCGCGCCAGCATTGGTTTGAGCAGATTTCCCGCATCCATTGCCCCTTGTTGAGTAGAGCCTGCGCCGACTACGGTGTGCAGTTCGTCAATAAACAGAACAATGTCACCGTTAGATTCAGTAACTTCCTTGAGAACCGCTTTTAGGCGTTCTTCAAATTCACCTCGTAATTTTGCTCCAGCAATTAAACTGCCGATATCTAACGAGATCAACTTGCGGTTTTTCAGAGATTCAGGAACATCACCGTTTACCATCCGTTGTGCTAATGCTTCTGCGATCGCAGTTTTACCTACCCCAGGTTCACCAATGAGTACGGGGTTATTTTTGCTACGACGAGATAATACTTGAATTACCCGCCGAATTTCGTCATCCCGTCCAATTACCGGGTCAAGTTTTCCAGCTTTTGCCTGTTCTGTCAAATCTCTGCCAAATTTTTGTAAGGCGTCATAGCGGGATTCTGGGGTTTGATCTGTCACCTTTTGGCTACCGCGAATAGTTTTGATCGTAGCTTCGAGTTTAGGTGCATCCGCGCTAAAGCCTTTGAGAATTTTTCGTCCAATGCGATCGTCTTCAGCAAAGGCCAAAAGTATGTGTTCCACGGAAATGTAGGAATCTTTCATCCTAGCTCTAGCTTCCTCGGCTCGGTCTAGTAAAATATCTAAATTGCGGCTAAGGTAAAGCTGATCGCTTTTACCAACTTTGGGCTGGCGTTGGGTAAAGGCTTCTAGCTGCTGCTGCAAGCGGACTGGATCGACCTCAGATCGAGCCAGGATACGTATTGCTAGACTAGTGGGTTCTTCTAACAGGGCAATAATTAAATGTTCAACATCTAGTTGCTGTTGTTGATAAGCACGGACTATATCCTGAGATTTAACAATTGCTTCCCAGGCTTTATCAGTAAATTTATTTGGATCTGTAGGTTGCATCTTTATAATTTTGGAATTTGGATTTTTAGTTTAAGGATTGGGGATTATTAAAGGGAGTAGGGAGTGGGGAGTGGTTGTAACCCTACTCCTTAATACCCAGATAATTATCCAAACATTCTCAGCGTATATCCGCGTGTATCTCCAGTGGCAATTTTGGATTGGCAATTGATGATAGTTTAATCCATTGCCTATTTCCTAATTTAAAACGAAAACACTGTTATGAGCAGACTTTCCCCAATGGTGTTATTGGAGCCATATCTACGACGGGCTATTCGACTTCGCTATTAATGTTGTTCATCAAAGACAGTATTGGGGTAATACTAATAGGATTTACGTAGAGGAGATCCCCTAACCCGCTCAAAAAGGGAAAAGTCTAGCGCGTCTTCTGTGTTTACTGACACCATATGACAGTGTGCCAGAAGAATCAATCTCTTTCTAGCTCAACTTTTTAAGACATCTGTGTGGATTTTCCTATGGCTCTTAAGCACAAGTTGCTACTCAGATTCCCGGCTTCTTTGCAGAAGTCGAGGATCTGAATCTAGCTTAAATAAATGACATTCCACCCTACCGGATAACTAATTTTTCGGAAATCCCTGATAAAAATTACTGACTCACAAGTTGCTCTTGTAATTCCTGTTTGACTGCCGATCCTTGGGTTCCCAGTTGAATTAGTTCAATTTTATACCCATCTGGATCTTCCACAAAAGCAATTACCGTCGAACCATGTTTCATCGCCCCTGGTTCGCGCACGACTTTACCGCCCTGATTGCGAATTTCTTCACACGTAGCGTAAATATCATCAACGCCAAGGGCAATGTGACCGTAAGCATTACCCAATTCGTACTTTTCCACGCCCCAGTTGTAGGTTAGTTCGATCGCCGAGTTGTCGCTTTCGTCGCCATAGCCAACAAAAGCCAGGGTAAATTCTCCGCCCGGATAATCTTTTCGGCGCAGCAGTTTCATTCCTAGAATTTCACAGTAGAACTTTAAGGATTCTTCAAGGTTGCCCACCCGCAGCATTGTGTGTAGTAATCGCATATTGACCTTTTCTCTGTAATCGATCTAGTGTTATTCTCTGCAAACATTTTACCTAGCTCAAAGTCTTAAGGTAAAAATGCCGTCACAGAAAGAATTAAAAGCCGAAAGGACAGAATAAACAATTACCCATTTTTGGCATTGTTCACTATCTCTATAATGGAAATCTTCTTTAATCTCAGCCGAGAAAGTCTCTTAACCGCCTATGCTAGCGATTGGGTTAGGCAACTGGACTGGATGCGTAACACACTCGAATAAAGGATAAAGTACAGATGAGTAAATTTCTAGATACTGCCATTGAGGCGATCGCAGCCCGTGAAATTCTTGATTCTCGCGGTAGACCGACAATTGAAGCCGAAGTGCATTTAGCTAACGGTGTTGTCGGACTGGCGCAAGTTCCCAGTGGTGCCTCTACTGGCACTTTTGAAGCCCACGAACTTCGTGATGGCGATAAAAGCCGTTATGGGGGCAAAGGTGTACTCAAGGCAGTACAAAACGTCAGAGAAGCACTTGCACCAAAATTACTAGGCTTAGATGCCCTCAACCAAGAACTCCTAGACCGCACGATGATCGCCATAGATGGTTCTCCTAACAAATCCAGTTTGGGGGCTAATGCAATTTTGGGGGTTTCCTTAGCAGCGGCGAAAGCAGGTGCTGAATCTCTAGATATTCCTCTATATCGCTATTTGGGTGGCCCTTTAGCGAATTTGCTCCCAGTGCCGTTGATGAACGTGATTAACGGTGGCGCACACGCCTCAAATAACGTGGATTTTCAAGAGTTTATGATTGTCCCAATTGGCGCAACTTCCTTCCGGGAAGCATTGCGCTGGGGTGCAGAGGTGTTTGCTACCCTCAGTCAAGTATTAGATGAGAAGGGTTTGCTTACTGGTGTGGGCGATGAAGGTGGTTTTGCCCCTAACTTAGAGTCAAATCAGGTCGCTTTGGAATTGCTGGTTGCTGCCATTAAGAAAGCTGGTTACAAACCAGGGGAACAAGTCGCTTTGGCGTTGGATGTGGCGGCTAGCGAATTTTACAAGGATGGTCAGTATGTTTACGATGGTAAACCTCACGCTCCAGCTGAATTTATTGATTATTTAGGACAACTAGTTGACCAATACCCTATTGTGTCAATTGAGGATGGCTTACACGAAGAAGATTGGCAAAGTTGGCAATTGCTGACTCAGAAGTTAGGTTCGCGGGTGCAGTTGGTAGGGGATGACTTGTTTGTAACTAACGCCACTCGCTTGCAAAGAGGCATTCAAGAAAAAGCCGCTAATGCCATTTTGATTAAACTCAATCAAATTGGTTCACTCACCGAAACCTTGGAAACAATTGATTTGGCAACTCGCAATAGTATCCGTTCAGTAATTAGCCATCGTTCTGGTGAAACAGAAGATACAACGATCGCTGATTTAGCTGTAGCAACCCGTGCCGGTCAAATTAAAACAGGTTCTCTGTGTCGCAGCGAACGCGTAGCAAAATATAATCGCTTGCTGCGAATTGAAGATGAACTAGGCGATCGCGCCGTTTATGCTGGTGCTGTAGGGTTAGGGCCGAAGTAGGGAATAGGGAATAGGGAATAGGGAATAGGGAATAGGGAATAGGTATTTTCTCTACGCTGTACCCTGTACCCTTTCCCCTAATTATGGATAAAACCCCAACTTGGGCAACCCCAAGGTTTCATCCCAGCCCATCATCAGGTTTAGACACTGAATAGCTTGGCCCGCCTGTCCTTTAATTAGATTGTCAATTGCTGACATGACAATTACGCGACCTGTCCGTGGGTCAACTTCTACACCGATGTAACAAAGATTGCTACCGTTAGCCCATTTTGTTTGCGGGTAAACGCCGCTACCGCAGACTCTTACCCAAGGAGAGTTGCGGTAGAAGGCTGAGAAAATTGTGATTAAGTCATCTCGCACTAAACCGGGGTCGCTCATTTTGGCATATACCGTTGCCAAAATACCCCGTACCATTGGGATAAGATGTGGCGTAAATTGGATCATGAGTTCGTGACCAGCTAAGTCACTGCAAATTTGCTCAATTTCTGGGGTATGACGGTGACAACCGACGTTGAAAGCTGCTATGGAGTTGTCTGCTTCAGCTAGTAATAAGTTGGTTTGAGGCTGTCGTCCGCTGCTAGATGTGCCAGACTTGGCATCGATAATAGCTGTTTCTGGTACGATTAAACCTTGCTTTAAGAGTGGCGAAAGTGCAAGGAGACTAGCAGTGGGATAGGAACCAGGACAGCCAACGAGTTGAGCTTCGGCAATGCGATCGCGGTAAAGTTCTGGTAATCCATAAACTGCTGTAGCTGCAATTGTGCGATCGCTTCTCTCTGTACCATACCAATTGGTATAAGTTGTCAAATCACTGAATCGATAGTCTGCACTTAAATCTAGTACTTTACATCCTTTTTCCAACAGTTTGGGTGCGATTTGGCAAGCCAGACCATTTGGTAAAGACAGGAAAACTACTTCACAGCGGTGAGCAATTATTTCTGGGTCTACCGCTTCTATTAGCAGGTTAGTTGCATGAGCCAGATGTGGGTAGAGATCCCCAAAGGATTTCCCGATACTACTCTCACCTCCTAAATAAACCATTTCGACTTCTGGGTGATCCATCAGTAGTCGTACTAACTGCACTCCACCATAGCCCGACGCGCCAACAATCCCAACCGGTACGCGTCTAAATTTGCCCATGATCTGAAATCCTTATCCCATGAATGGTTAATTCGTTCTCAGCTATCAACAATATCAGCGACCAGACGCACAGCGCACAAAACGTCTTAAACCCCTCTATTTTGTTCTGGGAAGATGGGCGAGCAAACAAACGATTATTATTCTTCCTCATCATCCTTCATCTTTTACTGTCGCTCCACTCGATCGCCACTTTTTATGGCAAAAATTTTTGCCCCGTTATCAAATCATTGCTAGTCTACTTCTCTGCCTTATAAAGGAGCTACAATCTAAAAGAAGAAATTGTTAAAAAAATTTACGTTTATAGCTGGAAATCTTTCTGTGTCACAGCCTAATCCTACCCAAGCTTTTAATTTTGATTCGATTGATGCCGCCTTAGCAGACCTAAAAGCAGGTCGCGTCATTGTAGTGGTAGATGATGAAAATAGAGAAAATGAAGGCGACTTAATTTGTGCTGCCCAATTTGCCACACCCGACATGATTAATTTTATGGCGGTGGAAGCAAGAGGACTAATTTGTTTGGCAATGACAGGCGATCGCCTAGACGAGCTAGACTTACCCTTGATGGTAAGCAATATTACAGATACTAACCAAACTGCCTTTACTGTCAGTATTGATGCCGGGCCAGAATTAGGTGTCTCCACAGGCATTTCAGCAGAAGACCGCGCCCGAACTATCCAGGTTACTCTCAATCCAGCGACAAAACCCACCGATTTACGTCGTCCTGGTCATATTTTTCCCATTCGGGCTAAGGCTGGAGGCGTACTCAAACGCGCAGGACATACGGAAGCTGCTGTGGACTTAGCTCGGCTAGCAGGGCTATACCCTGCGGGGGTAATTTGTGAGATTCAAAACTCCGATGGTTCAATGGCACGGTTGCAGCAGTTAATTGAATACGCGAAACGTCACAATTTAAAAATTATTAGTATTGCGGATTTAATCAGTTACCGCCTAAAACACGATCGCCTAGTCTATCGTGAAGTTATTACTAAATTGCCTAGTCAATTCGGTCAGTTTGAAATTTACGCCTATCGCCATACTCTGGATAATACAGAACACGTTGCAATTGTCAAGGGCGACCCAGCTAATTTTAAAGATGAGCCAGTGATGGTGCGGATGCACTCAGAATGCTTAACTGGTGACGCTTTGGGTTCTTTGCGCTGCGACTGTCGGATGCAGTTGCAAGCCGCACTCAAAATGATTGAATCTGCTGGTCAAGGTGTAGTTGTATACCTGCGTCAAGAAGGGCGGGGAATTGGCTTGATTAACAAGCTGAAAGCCTACTCGTTGCAGGATATGGGACTAGATACAGTAGAAGCAAATGAGCGTTTGGGATTTCCAGCTGACTTGCGAGACTACGGTATGGGGGCACAAATGCTCATGGATTTGGGCATTAAAAAGATTCGTTTAATTACTAACAATCCCCGCAAAATTGCTGGAGTTAAGGGCTATGGGTTGGAAGTAGTCGATCGCGTGCCATTGTTAATTGAGGCAAACGACTACAATTCCTATTATCTAGCAACAAAGGCGAAAAAGCTGGGTCACATGCTGTTACAAACTTATCTAGTAACAGTAGCAATCCACTGGCAAGATGACCCGGAAGCTGTGACGGAACGTTATGAACGCTTAGAGAAACTGCGACACTTAGCGAAAACTAACGATCTATTGTTGCAAGAAGAAGCGCGTCCCTTAGCGATCGCTATATTTGACGAGCCATCTTTAACAGTACACTTGGGTTTCGATCAGGCAAAAGTTGCTAGCTGTGATTGGTATCAGCAGAGTGGTCATCCTTATATACAGGCAATCTTCCAAATTCTGGACAACCTAGCAACTTTGCCATACATCCAGAAATTAGAATTTCTAATTTCCTCTGGTTGCGATCCTTTGAGTAATTTACAAGTCCAATTAGATCGCCAGACATTCGCGGATGGTACACTGCCTTCATCAATTAGCGATCGCTTGGAGACACAACAAATTTACAGCTTTAGCAAATAGCCACAGACTATATTATTTAGCGGTGCATTAGGCGCTCATGTCATGTTTTTCGTGACAAACTACATATCGGCGTTCTACGTCGGTATGTAGTTTGTCAAAGAGTGCGCTTCATCATCAAAAATGACTGCCAGAGAATTGCTGAAGACAGTTTTGGCTTCTTCAAAGCTGACATCATGCTAAAACTCAGCACTTTGGGGTGTACGCGGAAAGGGAATCACATCACGAATATTTCCCATACCCGTTATAAATTGCACTAATCGTTCAAAACCTAGTCCAAAACCGGCATGTGGGACAGTACCGTAACGACGCAAATCTAGATACCACCACAAGTCTTCTGGGTTTAACCCTTGAGCTAATACACGGCGTTCTAGAACTTCTAAACGTTCTTCACGCTGGGAACCACCGACGATTTCGCCAATTTTGGGTGCGAGAATATCCATTGCCCGGACGGTTTTTTCATCGTCATTCAAGCGCATATAAAAAGCTTTGATTTGCGCTGGATAATCTGTAACAATTACTGGCTTTTTAAACTGTTGTTCAGCTAGGTAGCGTTCGTGTTCTGATTGTAAATCTAAACCCCAACTCACAGGATATTCAAATTTGACATCAGCTTTTTCTAAAAGTTTGATGGCTTCTGTATAAGTTAAGCGTTCAAACTGATTATTAATAATATTTTCGGCTGTTGCCAACACAGATTTATCAATGCGTTCATTGAAAAATTCCATGTCTTCTGGACAAGTTTCCAACACATATTTAAAAATGTGCTTGAGAAACGCCTCAGCTAAATCCATATCGCCTTCTAGATCGCAAAAAGCCATTTCTGGCTCAACCATCCAAAATTCTGCTAGGTGGCGCGAGGTGTTGGAGTTTTCTGCACGGAAGGTAGGGCCAAAGGTGTAGACGTTAGAAAACGCCATCGCCATCACTTCCGCTTCCAACTGGCCGCTAACTGTTAAATATGTGGGTTTAGCAAAAAAATCTTGGCTGTAATCTACTGCTTGGTTTTGTGTGCGGGGAATATTCTTTAAATCTAAACTGGTAACGCTAAACAGTTCACCCGCGCCTTCGCAATCGCTAGCGGTAATGATGGGGGTGTGTACCCACAAAAAGCCTCTTTCTTGGAAAAATTGGTGAATTGCTGTCGAACAAGCATTTCTGACGCGGAAGACTGCACCAAAAGAATTAGTACGCGATCGCAAATGTCCAATGGTTCGCAGAAACTCAAAGGAATGGCGTTTCTTTTGCAGGGGATATGTATCGGGATCAGCTTCACCGTAGACTTTCACTGTCTCGGCTTTCAACTCAATCCGCTGTCCTTTCCCAAGAGAAGCCACTAGTAACCCTGTCGCTTCGACAGCAGCACCCGTATTCAATTTTTTCAATATAGCTTCATAATCTGGCAAATCCTGATTAATGACGACTTGCAAATTAGCTAGCGATGAGCCGTCATTGACTTCAATAAAAGCAAACCCTTTGGATTCACGCTTCGTCCGCACCCAGCCTTGCACTTGGAGGGACTCATCAGGTTGGCCACTTCGCAATATTTCTGCAATCCGTCGATTTACCATATTTACCCAGCATAAGACTTTAATATCCAGCCTATGATAACGCCCATTCCACCAAAGCGGACGACTTGCCAGAAAGGTTTTTTGAGGCTACGCCAAGAAAATAACTGGCTTTCTAAGTTTAGTTGTAGCATTTCCAACTGCCGTTGAATTTGCCGTAACTCTGCTTTGATTTCTGGTGTCTGAGATTTATTGTGCTTTAGTTGATCGCGGCGCTGTTGCCATTGTGCCTGTTGTTGGCGATCGCGTTGCACTTGATCGTAACGTTCTTTTAAGGATAGGAGCGATCGCTCTACTTCCTCTAGTTCTTGTTCAAAATCTGGTTCTGGAGTTTCCCCTGGCGGTTGTGATTGTTTAGACGGCTTCATGTACAAGTAGTAAACTAAGATTAAAGGCGAGTCTGCCAATAGTCAAAATTAAAACTATGAGTTTTTGACTCAGCACTCAATATTCAGCACTCAGCACTCATAATTATGTCTCAATCTACTCAGCTGCCTAAAACCAGTCAACTGAATGAACTTAGTACTCTGGAACTAGCTCAAGCCCTCATGGAAAGACTGAGCATTTCCCCTAACGATTGGCATCGCCTCAAGTCTAACCGCAATTCCCGCGCTAATGAACAAGTGGCAGCAGCGATTGTGTATCTTTTAAAGAATCAGCCACAAGAAGCTCAAGCTAGATTAGAACAGGCAATTGGTTGGTTAGATCGCTCTATTTCTGCCCCTCCCTGTCCGACTCACGGAAAAAGTTAGAAGTTAAGAGTTAGGAGTTATGAATTATTATTCAACCCCTAACTTTTAACTCCTAACTACCCTACCGTCGCAGAGATAATCCCCGACGATTTTGCATTTGTTTACAAAGCCTCAATTCTGTGCCTTTACGGTTCCACTCTACTTGATCAAAAATTTGATGTAGAAGACATAAACCACGACCATTTTCTGACTCATCTGGTGGAAGATAGTCTGTTGGTTCTTCATTAATAGTAGATGAAGGAGTAAAGCCACTACCCTGGTCTGATATTATCCACCAATATTGATTATCTATTACGGAAAAACGAACTACAACTGTCTTACTCGGATCGAGATTATTACCATGTTTAGCGGCGTTGACTAGGGCTTCTTGAAGTCCTAGCCGCAGTTCTGCTTGTAATCTTGCTGGAATTTCTGCCAACAATAAGTCTAATATGGGACAAAGGTAGAGGGTTGAGGCAAAACTAATAGTGCCCCAATAACGTCCAACTGGACGGAGTGAAATAGTAATCACAAGAGAAACCCCATAGCTTTCAGTTAGCTAGACATCAGTTTGCTATTACAGTCACCCTGATAAAACTTGAGGTGGTCATGCTGCCTTCAAACTTGCGTCTTTAAAACTAAATTTTGAAAATGCTAGGGAGCATTGGCTCTATAACTATGAATTGGGATTGTTTAGGTATATATCGGCTGGAATAATTTTGATAACGAAGTCAGCAAATTAAGAATATGCTGTTAATTCTAGAGAGTATTGGCATACCCTAGTTAGTTGCCGATTTATAATTTACACAATCTTCTTCATGTTTTTAAGAACCTATGCAACTTGAATTTATTTAAACAAAATGAATTTTTATTTTTGACTTAATTCAATTTTAGCATCTTTAGTATGCACTAGACTAAAACTTTCAAATTTCAGTTTTTTTGAAGGAATTACTACCCTTGTCAAAATGTGATAGCACAAGAAAGGCGGCAGTTTCAACATGAGCAGTTTGAGGAAAAAAATCAGCAGGTTGTACCCGTGTGATGGTATATTGCCCATCTTGACAAAGCAATTTCAGGTCGCGGGCGAGGGTAGCTACTTTACAGCTGACGTAAACGATCCGAGATGGTTTCAATTGCCGTAAAGTATCTATGACTGCGCGATCGCACCCCTTACGTGGCGGATCGAGTATTACTACTTCTGGTATTGTGCCCATTTGGGGAAGCAATTTCTCTACTGCCCCGACTTGGAATGTTGCATTATCAATTCCGTTGCGGTGGGCATTTAAAATAGCTTGTTCTACTGCTGCTGGTTGCACTTCTAATCCTGTAGCAATACGTACTTTTTTGGCGAGGGGTAAAGTTAAAGTCCCAATACCACAGTAGGCATCAACTAGGAACTCATGCCCTTGAAGATTGAGTTCTGATTGAATTATCTGTAATAGTGCCTCTGCTGTTTCGGTATACACTTGGAAAAATGTATCTGGGCGTACTTGAAATTCCAGTCCAGCAAAATTTTCACGCAGGTGGGGTACTCCAGCGATGCAACGGGTTTCCGATCCAAAGATAGCATTTGTGCGATCGCTATTGCGATTGAGCGACACTCCCACTAATTGCGGATAGCGCTTTAACCATTCCTGGGCTTGGGTTTCAATTCCTGATAAATTCCAGTCCTTCACCACCAAAGTCAGCAATATTTCTCCAGTGTGTCGGCCAATGCGTAAACCGAGATGGCGAATTTTTCCTTGGTGGCGCTGTTCGTCGTAAATTTGCCAACCTTGCTGTTGAATATCCTGCTTAACTTCGGCAAGTAAGGGATTCAATCTCGCATCTTGGACTGGACATTGATTTAAATTAATTAATTGGTGACTACCTTTTTGATAGTAACCAGCTTGTACTTGTCCTGTTGCCGATAGCGAGAGAGGATATGTAGATTTGTTACGGTAGCCGAAAGCAGAAGTGGCAGCAAGTACCGGATCTACTGGTGGTTGGATAAAACCGCCAATGCGCTCCATTGCTTGGATGACTTGATTTTGCTTGGCTACTAGCTGGTAATCATAATTAATATGCTGCCACTGGCAACCACCGCATTTGTCAGCCACAATACAATTGGGTCGGATACGGTGGGCGGATGGAGACAATAGCTGTTGGAGCTTACCGTGGGCATATTTAGGTTTAACATGAACTAAGCGGACAATGGCGCGATCGCCTGGTACGGTATCTGGGACAAACACTACACGTTCATCAGCGCGTCCCACACCATCGCCTGTATCGCTCAGGTTAGCGATCGTCACTTCAATTAATTCACCCTGTTGCCAAATCATTTTAGTCATTTGTCATTGGTCGTTGGTCATTGGTCATTGGAACGAGAGGAGAGGTAATAGGTGACAGGTGACAGGGAATAATCTATACCCTGTAACCTGTTACCTATTCCTTTCTTCACTCCCCACTCTCCTCAAATAGATAAATTCAATACATAAGTAGCTCCTATCCCTTCACTTGTGTACCTCCAACTCGCTAAACTAACAGATAATATTTCAGGTGATTTCAATAATCATGACTGTAATTAGCCAAGTTATTCTCAAAGCCGACGACGAACTGCGTTATCCCAGCAGTGGCGAACTTAAAAATATCAAAGACTTTTTGCAAACCGGCGTACAACGGACGCGGATTGCGGCTACCTTAGCCGAAAACGAAAAGAAGATAGTTCAAGAAGCAACCAAACAACTTTGGCAGAAGCGTCCTGACTTTATCTCCCCTGGAGGTAATGCTTACGGTGAACGCCAACGCTCTCTATGTATCCGTGATTTTGGCTGGTACTTACGCCTAATTACTTATGGTGTACTTGCCGGTGACAAAGAGCCAATTGAAAAAATCGGTTTGATTGGTGTGCGAGAAATGTACAATTCATTGGGCGTTCCCGTGCCTGGAATGGTAGAAGCGATTAATTCCCTCAAAACAGCTTCCCTTAGCTTACTGAGTGCGGAAGACGCTGCTGAAGCAGCACCTTACTTTGATTACATCATTCAAGCGATGTCTTAATACAAAGTGTGTGCTGGTTCTAGGAATATACTTCCGGTCTACTAGAGTGAGTGCAAGATATTAGCACTCAATAGGCATAAGATTCCCAATTTGATCATACCCTCCCCACATTTGGTAGTGGCTGTGGCAAAATCTTTGTCAAGTTACCAACCAGTTGTGGGGAAATTTTATGCATATGGGGCACTTGCATTCGCTCAGGGCAAGTGGGCATTGGGCATTTAACTGATGACAAATGACAAATGACAAATGACAAATACAAAAAACCGACAGTCCTTTATTAAGGCTGTCGGCTATTAAGTGTGTTCCCTATTAATGACTCGGCTAGAGTTCAGTTGTCATTAATTATGCCTAGTTAGCGAGATGAAGGAGACGATCCTAATCATCGATATGTGTGATTCTCGTCACTTGATTGTTACATCTAAACTGCATATACCCGAATAATCTCTGAGTGACCCTAGATTCACGTAGGTAAACGTGCTAGAAATTTCACCAAGATTAAAAAATAAAGTTATTTTTAAATATTAAAGCATTTTGTATGCTATGGATCTTCATCTTGTCTAGCTCATGGTCGGAATAATCCTGTTGAGTGCATTCTGAGGTTGTACTACCCCTCTATCCAAGAAACAAGTTTGGTTAGAAAGACTGCATCAGCGTCTACTGCCAATATTTACCAAGATGGAAATATAAGTATTTAGTTAGAGTTTAAATTAAAGAGCGATCGCGCTTCAATTAAGAACTGCACTTACAGGGCAAGTAAATCGATAGAATAATGCTCTGTCCCCCCAGAGTGCATTACTTCCATGACTGCAACCTCAAAACCAGCCTTTTCCCCCCAAGAAATTGCTGCTGAAGGTCTTAAACCAGAAGAATACGCAGAAATTGTCCGTCGGCTAGGCCGTCATCCCAACAAAGCTGAACTGGGAATGTTTGGCGTCATGTGGTCTGAGCATTGTTGTTACAAAAATTCTCGACCTCTACTCAAACAATTTCCCACCGATGGCCCCCGCATCCTGGTGGGGCCTGGTGAAAATGCTGGTGTTGTAGACTTGGGTGACGGACTCCAACTAGCTTTTAAGATTGAATCTCACAACCATCCCTCAGCAGTCGAACCCTTTCAAGGAGCCGCAACGGGAGTCGGAGGTATTCTCAGAGATATTTTTACAATGGGTGCGCGTCCCATTGCCCTATTAAACTCGTTACGCTTTGGTTCCTTAGAAGATCCCAAAACCCAACGACTGTTTAGCGGTGTGGTGGCAGGAATCTCTCATTATGGTAACTGTGTGGGAGTACCCACCGTTGGCGGCGAAGTTTACTTTGACTCTGCTTACTCTGGTAATCCTCTAGTGAACGTTATGGCATTGGGGTTGATGGAAACCTCAGAAATCGTCAAATCTGGAGCATCTGGTTTAGGCAACCCCGTGCTGTATGTTGGTTCCACCACTGGGCGCGACGGTATGGGAGGCGCGAGTTTTGCGAGTGCAGAATTGAGCGATCAATCCATAGACGATCGCCCTGCTGTGCAAGTGGGCGATCCCTTTTTGGAAAAGTCGTTGATTGAAGCTTGTCTGGAGGCGTTTAAAACGGGTGCAGTTGTCGCTGCCCAAGATATGGGAGCTGCGGGAATCACCTGTTCTACCTCAGAGATGGCAGCAAAAGGCGGTGTGGGAATTGAACTAGATTTAGATAAGATTCCCGTCAGAGAAATGGGAATGGTTCCTTATGAATATCTGCTTTCGGAATCTCAAGAACGAATGCTGTTTGTTGCTCATAAAGGGCGCGAGCAAGAATTAATTGACATTTTCCATCGGTGGGGACTTCAAGCTGTTGTGGCTGGGACAGTTATTGCTGAACCCATTGTGCGAATTCTTTTTCAGGGTGAAGTAGCAGCAGAAATTCCTGCTGAGGCTTTGGCGGAGAATACCCCACTGTATAACCGAGAGTTATTGGCAGAAGCACCAGAATATGCGCGTCAAGCTTGGGAATGGACACCTGATTCTTTACCTGCTTCCACAACTGCTGGAATAGAACTTCCAGGAGGACTACAAAGTTGGAATGATATTCTCTTAACTTTGCTCGATACACCCACGATCGCTTCTAAAAATTGGGTATATCGTCAGTATGACCATCAAGTACAAAATAATACAGTAATGCTTCCAGGTGGCGCAGATGCGGCTGTTATCCGTTTGCGCCCCCTGGAAGAGGATAGGGAGCGGGGGAGCGGGGGAGCAGAGGAGCAGAGAAGAATTCCCAATGTCCAACCCGGTGTTGCTGCCACGGTAGATTGCAATCCTCGTTATGTTTATCTTGACCCCTACGAAGGAGCTAAGGCAGTGGTGGCAGAAGCTGCACGCAATCTTAGCTGTGTGGGTGCTGAACCTCTGGCGGTGACGGATAATCTAAATTTTGGCTCTCCAGAAAAACCCATTGGTTACTGGCAATTGGCAGAAGCTTGTCGCGGTTTGGCGGAAGGTTGCCGAGAATTAGCAACACCAGTCACAGGCGGAAATGTCTCTTTGTACAATGAAACTTTTGATTCTCAAGGCATCCCACAACCTATTTATCCCACTCCTGTTGTCGGAATGGTGGGCTTAATTCCTGATATAACCAAAATTTGTGGTCAAGGTTGGCAAGCAGCCAACGATGTGATTTATCTTCTCGGATTGCCTCTAGCATCCGAAATCAGTTTGGGAGCATCTGAGTATTTAGCCACTATCCACGATACTGTTGCCGGAAAACCACCACGGGTAGATTTTGACTTGGAACGCCGCGTCCAGAAAGTTTGTCGTGAAGGAATTCGTAATGGTTGGGTACGTTCAGCCCACGATTCTGCTGAGGGAGGAGTGGCGATCGCCATAGCCGAATGTTGTCTTGCTGGCAACCTTGGTGCCGAAATTAATTTAGAAATAGCACCAACACAGTTAAACCGCTTAGACGAGGTGTTGTTTGCCGAAGGTGGTGCCAGAATTTTAGTTTCTGTAGCATCAGCACAACAAGAAATTTGGGAATCATATTTACAGGAACATTTGGGTCAAGATTGGCAACAACTGGGTGTAGTTGGTAATTTTGAGACGGGTTTGGGGGTTTTCACCACTGATAACCAAACCTTAATCAAAGTTAGTATCGAAGATATGAACGATCGCTATTCCTATGCGATCGCAAAACGTCTCGCCATCCATACCACTACCCCTGAAGAAGTTAGGAGTTGAAAGTGAGGAGTTAGGAATAAAAAGTATAACTCCTAACCCCTCACTCCTAATTCCTCACTCTTTTGTTAGCGTCTCTGAGCAAAATTACGGTACTGTTTTAATGGATGGTTAAAGATTTGTTAAGAAATCCTCAACCATTTATATAATCCCAGTAACTTGACTACCGATTTTAGATTTTGAATTTTAGATTTTGAATTAGGGGCGTTGCTTCTAGTTCATATCTTGCTCTTACTGGGCAAAAAATCTAAAATCGCCATTCTCAAATCCCAAGCCGCACCCTTACTACGGTGCGAACAATCCAAAATCGTCAATCGTTCGAGTGAGCGTAGCCGAAGTCTCAAATCCAAAATTGATTGACCCCCCACCAGGAGCAAAGCTAGCATGATTTCTATTCATTCTGTCACTTCGGATGAATACCCCGACCAGACCAACAACCCAATCAATAGTCATGAAAATCAGTCTGACAAGCCAGAAGAAGCTTGCGGTGTTTTTGGGATCTACGCCCCAGGAGAAAACGTTGCTAAACTGACCTACTTTGGATTGTATGCCCTCCAGCATCGGGGTCAAGAATCAGCTGGTATTGCCACCTTTGAGGGAACCCAAGTACATCTCCACAAAGACATGGGCTTGGTGTCTCAAGTTTTCAATGAATCTGTCTTGGATCAATTGCCCGGTAGTCTTGCTGTTGGTCACACTCGTTATTCCACCACAGGTTCTAGCCGCAAAGTTAATGCCCAACCCGCAGTACTAGAAACCCGTTTAGGTTCATTAGCTCTTGCACACAATGGTAATTTAGTCAATACTGTGCAACTACGTCAAGAGTTGCTTGAGAATAAATGTAACTTAGTTACAACAACAGACTCAGAAATGATCGCTTTTGCGATCGCCGAAGCCATAGATACGGGCGCTGATTGGCTAGAAGGTGGAATTCAGGCATTTCAACGTTGCCAAGGAGCCTTTAGTTTAGTTATTGGCACTCCCGTCGGCGTTATGGGTGTCCGCGACCCTAATGGAATCCGCCCCTTAGTAATCGGCACTTTGGCTGGTAATCCAGTCCGTTACGTTTTGGCTTCCGAGACTTGTGGTTTAGACATCATTGGAGCCGAGTACCTGCGAGACGTAGAGCCAGGTGAATTAGTTTGGATTACTGAAGAAGGTTTAGCTTCTTATCATTGGAGTCAAAAATCTGAGCGGAAATTGTGTATTTTTGAAATGATTTACTTTGCCCGCCCTGATAGCGTTATGCACAACGAGAGTTTGTACAGCTATCGCATGCGATTAGGACACCAGCTCGCTAAAGAATCTTTTGTAGATGCCGATATTGTCTTTGGTGTTCCTGATTCTGGTATACCTGCTGCTATTGGATTTTCTCAAGCGTCTGGTGTCACTTACGGCGAAGGATTGATTAAAAATCGCTATGTTGGGCGAACCTTCATTCAACCAACCCAAACCATGCGGGAATCGGGTCTGCGGATGAAACTCAACCCCCTCAAAGATGTGCTGGTAGGTAAACGAGTAATTATTGTAGATGACTCGATTGTACGGGGTACTACCAGTCGTAAACTAGTCAAAACCTTACGTGACGCAGGTGCAGTAGAGGTACACATGCGAATTTCTTCTCCGCCTGTAACTCATCCCTGCTTCTATGGTATCGATACCGATTCTCAGGATCAGCTAATTGCTGCTACCAAGTCAGTGGAAGAAATTGCCAAGCAACTGGAAGTAGACAGCCTCGCCTATCTGAGTTGGGAAGGAATGCTAGAAGCGACACGAGAAGACACCAATACTTTCTGTTCTGCCTGCTTCACTGGAGATTACCCCGTGACGATTCCTGAGCAAGTCAAGCGTTCTAAGCTGATCCTAGAAAAGGTAGTGGTGTAGAGATTGGGGATTAGGGAGAAGAGGAGACAAGTCCGCACTCAGACTTTTCGCTGCTGCTCTTGAGAGGCTTTGAATTCTCCTCCTTCTCTAGTCTACGGTGTACGCACAAGCCCTAAAAATGTCTGATTGGAGGCAGAGCAGAGTCCTCTAATCAGTCACTTCCATGCTCTGCATGGGAACGAGAGACACTCCAGGCGAAACTCTCACCAAATCCGAATCAAGTTGATGAATGGGGCAAGTCATCGCCCCATTTATTTTTACTAACTCAACTCAATTGTTCAAACTTAAATTTCCCTTTAATAAACTTGTTAAAGTATTGACCATCAGACGGTGCATTTTCTAAGCCTTCCTTTACACTAAGGGGTACTTTGAAATACTCATAAACACTTCCATTGTCAAATTCAATAGTTAGTGTTTGAGTTGTTGGATCATAACGAAATTCTTTAATCAGGCTGCTGGGAGGTTTGAGTAAAGGGAAGGCGATCGCATCCCGAATACTGGCACAATCGGTTAATAACATCACCAATCGATCGATCCCAATCCCTAAACCACCTGTAGGCGGCATCCCGTATTCCAAAGCTGTCAGAAAGTCCTCATCCACACCTTGGGCTTCTAAGTCACCAGCAGCTTTCCGCGCCGCTTGTGCTTCTAAACGTTCTCTTTGATCGATGGGATCGGTAAGTTCTGAGAAGCTATTCCCAGTTTCTCGCCCGACTATAAATAACTCAAATCGTTCTACCAAACCAGGCACAGAACGGTGAGGTTTTGCTAGGGGCGAAATTTCTACAGGGTAATCAATTACAAAGGTAGGTTGAATTAAATTAGCTTCTACTTTCTCTTCAAAGGCTAAATTTAGTAACTTACCAATTGATTGGGCTTCATCTATACCAGGGATAACAGCATTTTTACTTGCTGTTTTTGCTTCTTCTAAACTTTGGAACGAATTAAAATCCAAGCCTGTAAATTCTTTAACTAAATCGTGCATTGTCACCCGTCGCCAAGGTGGTGTCAAATTTATCGGTTCCCCTTGGTAGGTGATTTCCAACGTGCCGAGTACCTCTTGGGCAACAGTAGTAATAATCCCCTCAGTCAACGCCATCATATCGTTGTAGTCGGCGTAGGCTTGGTAAACTTCAATCGTCGTAAATTCGGGATTGTGTCGAGTCGAAATTCCCTCATTGCGGAAAACCCGTCCCAATTCAAACACCTTTTCAAAACCACCCACAATCAACCGCTTGAGATGGAGTTCTGTAGCAATTCGCAGATACAATTCCATTTCTAAAGTGTTGTGGTAGGTGATAAATGGACGCGCATCTGCACCCCCAGTCTCACTTTGCAAAACTGGCGTTTCAATTTCCAGAAAATCTCGCTGTTCCAAATAGCGGCGAATACCGGCAGTAATTTGAGCGCGACGGCGGAAAGTTTGCCGCACTTCCGGGTTAACAATCAAGTCAACGTAGCGCTGACGATAGCGCTTGGCAACATCCGTTAATCCATGCCACTTGTCGGGTAGGGGCAACAGGGATTTCGTGAGGATAGTATATTGTTTAACGTAGACAGATAACTCGCCCTTTTCAGTCCGTTTAATAGTACCTTTGGCTCCTAAAATGTCGCCTGCATCTGTAAGTTGCTTCAGGTGATTGAAGGCATCGGCATCAATATCTGCCATACCTTCTTGAATGCGATTTTTATCTAGATAAAGCTGAATTGTACCGGTTTCGTCTTGCAAGGTGAAGAAAGCCAATTTACCAAAAACGCGACGCGCCATAATGCGTCCGGCTATGGCAACTTCCAAATCAACTTCTTCGCCACTGGATAAATCGGCAAATTTTTCTTGCAACTGTGCTGCATGATGGGTAGATTCCCAACGATAGGCATAAGGGTTAGTCCCTAGCTGCTTGAGTTGTTCTACTTTCTCCAGCCTGGCGGCTCGGATATCTTCTTCCGACATGGTAACGAACTAAATAGGGCAAGATTAATTATAGATGCTGCCAAAGTTGAGAGTAAGAGATAATCGCCTAAAAGTGATGTGCGTAGGCATAGCCCACCGTAGGTATCGCTAGTAGAAGTTGCCTTACTTCGGGTGCAAAATCTCATTCAGTTGAGCCAATACTCCGAACCTGAGCCAAATATCGCTGTTGTCCGCATCGATTTGCGAAAGTATATCGATCGCCATCCCGCACCCAATAAAATCTTTTTATTAAGTATCCTTGCGTGTTTGTCAAGATTTTGAGATATTAAATTGAAAAATCAATTCAGATAGAAACTTATGGCAACCGAGCAAGAGCTTCAATCTCTTTTTAATACCTTAGATAGCGATCGAGACGGCAAAGTATCCATTAATGATCTTTTTTTAAGTCCTGGCTTAAGTGCAATCATCTCATCAGAAACAAATACCACTAGTCCCCAGGAATTACTAGTAAATTATGATTCAGACAAAGACGGTAGTATTACCTTTGAAGAGTTAAAGAAAGCAGTTGAGAAAGCAAATAATTTAAACTAGCAGTCAAAAAATCAACGCCACACTCACCCCAAAATCTCTCTCTAGCCCACACTAAATCCCTCTCTAGGCAACTATTGAGGGATTTGCCTTTATTTGCCCCTTAGTGACACTTTGCTATCCTCTATATCACACATTCTTGTTAGTAATAACCTACCATCTATTCTGTAACCACCTCTCAGAGGGTTTTCGATTGGTTAATGATTTTGACTATTCAACCCACAGTCCGCAGGTGCGTAGGCGTAGCCCGCCGCAGGCATCGTAAATACTGTATATGCTACAGCAGGAATTGCTGACTACTGGATTTGGGATGTGAATCAACGTCAGATGTATGTTTTCCGCGAACTAGGTTTGGAAGGTTACAATCTTGGATTTTTTTTGCAGGAGGATGCAACGTTATCCTTAATTGCCTTTCCAGAAATGAAGTCTAGATTAATCAAATGTTTTCATAAGTTTTACAAATCAAACTTTTACTTATTTCCTATTTTGAGCAAATGTCTAGATGAAACAGCCTTCATTTTCAAGTTAGTAAATTGCACGATCGCCCTTACCAAATCTTGCTGTTCTGGTTGCAAATTTAGTTTTTCTAGGGCTTGCTTGATATTATTACCAGCCCGGAGATTGTGATTAAGTTGGTCACGCTGAGATGAGTTTAATACTGCCGCAATTTCCCTATTTCTTCTCTGACGCACAGCCTGGAGTTCCTGGCGTTGTAAGGGAGTCAGGTTAATCTCCGACGAAGTGGGGTAGCTTGCAGTTTTGGTAGTTTGGGCGAAAAGAACACCAGAAGTAGTATTGATTTGAACGGGTGCAGCTAAGGCAATTCCCGGCATGAAGAGGACAAGAGCAAGAATATTAGCGAACACAGATAGCCGTTTTGTCAAGTAAATTGCCATATTGAGAAATATCTAGTAAACTGCGGCGGAAGTTTGCTTACTTTAACAAATTGCTCAAGTCCCAAAACCAGGAATTAAACGCTTGAGGGCACGACCTGCAACGTCGCCATAGCGCAGTTCTCCACACAGAATCTTACCCATGATTTTCGCACCAGAAGGACGCTTAACACCAACTTTGTAGCCAATGCCAGGAAAGCGATAAAATGCTCCACCTAATTTTTGCGCCCAAGCCATTTCAGTACCCCATTGTTCATTAATAGCTTCGCTATATTTTTCTAAAGCGTTGATATCACCAGAAAGAGCCTCATTAATGGCTCCTGCTGCAATCAAACCGCTAAAAATTGACGGACGAATACCTTCTGCTGTCATGGGATCGACTATACAAGCAGCTTCCCCAGCTAAAACCGCATTTTGAGTATGCAACTTTTGGTTGCCATCCCACAAGCAAAGGGGATAACCATACTGCTTACCAGTTTTGATATCTACATTAAACGATCGCGCGTACTCATCTAAAATTTTCTTAAAGTCCTGGGGTTGACCACCAATAAACGTACCAACACCAATGGAATAACCGTCTGCCTTCGGGAAGTTCCAAATGTAGCCATTTTTTACCAAGCCAAACTCGAAGTGAATTGTAGATTTGTCCTTGACAGTTGCGGGAATTTCTGCTTCCAAAGCTGCTGCTAAACGCCGTTTGCGGTCTTTGAAGCCGAGCCATTTTGCCATTGGCCCTTTAACACCATCAGCCGCAATTAAGTAGCGACTTGTAACTGGGCCATTAGTTGTGTTAACTTGCCAATAGTCGCTTTTAAATTCAATACCCGTTACTTCCGTATTATCTCGTAGTTCAGCCCCTTGCTTCTGTCCTTGCTGCACTAGGAAATGGTCAAAAATATCTCGTCGCACCATCCAGACTGGTTCTTTGGTGGCGATTTTTGCCTCCACAGGGTCGCCTAATTTCCAGGTAAAGCGAAGGGAGTCGGCTTTTACAGAAATTACTGGGCTAAAATCAAAGTCAAACCATTGAGCGATCGCTGGAGATACACCACCACCACAAGGTTTATATCTTGGCAGAGACTCTTTTTCCAACACTAATACTGAGCGACCTTGTTTGGCTAAATGATATGCAGCTGTTCCACCAGCTGGCCCAGCGCCGACGATGATGCAGTCGTACATATTGAATTTTTGCTCCAAAATTAGTTTATTTTCTATTGAGTAGGGGCAATTTATGAATTGTTCCTACTTTAATTATTCATGTCTACTTACTTACTCGATCAATGTTTCTAGGATTTATGCAATAAGTTAAGAAATGATAAAGGCTGAAGAATTTATCCATTATCCTTCAGCCTTTATGCTTAAGACTTGAGACTTTAAACAGTCGTGATGTCTTTTTCTTTTTCTGCCAACAGCGAGTCTATTTTGGCAGTATACTCATTTGTCAATTTTTGCAAGTTGTCTTGTTGGTCTTTTGATTCATCTTTGGAGATTTCAGAGGCTTTTTCCTGTTTGCGAATGGCGTCTATGGCATCGCGGCGAATGTTACGAATAGCAACACGACCCTCTTCAGCATATTTGGATGCCATTTTGACAAATTCTTTACGGCGTTCGCTGGTTAAGGGCGGAATATTTAACCGGATTACAGAACCGTCGTTACTGGGTGTTAAACCCACATCTGAGAGGGAAATAGCCTTCTCAACGATGTTTAGGGTGTTGCGCTCGTAGGGTTGAATTAAGATTGTCGTAGCATCTGGCGTGCTAATATTTGCCAGTGATTTCAAGGAAGTAGGCGAACCGTAATAGTCCACCAATACCTTATCTAATAGACTCGCATTGGCGCGACCAGTGCGAATCGAGTTAAAAGCTCGTTGAGTTGCCTCAACGGTTTTTTGCATCGTACTTTCAGCTTCAGCTAATTTCACAAGAACCTCCCACAAGGGTGCCGATGGATTCTCCCAAGACTGCTCGGTGGATGTTTCCTCGCACCGTTAGGTCAAATACCAGAATTGGGATATTATTTTCTTTACACAAGGCGATCGCAGTACTATCCATCACCCGCAAATCTTGGGCTAAAACGTGCGCGTAGGTTAAGCTATTGTAACGCTTGGCGTCAGGATAAATATGAGGATCGGCATCATATACTCCATCTACTTTGGTGGCTTTAAAAATCACCTCAGCATCGATTTCTGCTGCTCTTAATGCCGCAGTCGTATCTGTAGTAAAAAAGGGATTTCCAGAACCAGCACCAAAAATTACCACCCGTCCTTTTTCAAGATGACGGATGGCACGACGACGAATATATGGTTCTGCTAATTCTTGCATAGCGATCGCGGTTTGCACTCGCGTCTGTACTCCTATGCGTTCTAGCGAATCTTGCAGCGTCATGGCATTCATTACCGTGGCAATCATCCCGATATAGTCAGCGGTTGCCCTGTCCATCCCCGCCGACGCTGCTTTGACGCCACGAAAAATATTGCCGCCGCCAACAACTATGGCGATTTGAGTACCAGTGGCTATCACCTCTGCTAATTCTTGTGCTATGCCTTTGACCACTTCGGGATCAATGCCATAGCCCATGTTGCCCATTAAGGCTTCACCGCTCAGTTTGAGTAAAACCCGTCGGTAATTCGTTCCCATGAAGTTACGCTTTATCAAAAAAGTTGCAATTGCCTCCAATTTAAGATAACAGTTACAGGGACTATCTATGTCTAGTTACGCCAAATCAATGTAGTACCTACTGGTTCTGTTTGTGGTATGGCTATTTCTTCACCTTTAAACAGAGAAGCGATCGCACTTCTCAAATAATCCTCTCCCACTGAAAATGGCTCTTGGGGATGATTATCAATTTTACCTTTATAGCGGACTATACCGTTAGTATCTATGAGAAAAGCCGTTGGTGTTTTTGTTGCGCCGAAACTACCGGTCACATCTTGCGTTGAGTCCCACAGGTAGGGGAAGTTCAACTGGTGACGTAGGGCAAAAGCTTTCATATTTTCAAAGCTTGACCTAGTGTCGTAGTCAACATTACTACCATTCAGTCCAATTAGTGTGAAGCCTTTTGGGGCAAATTCGGCTTGAATGTTTTTTAGTCTGCCTAAATACCGATCGACATAAGGGCAGTGGTTACACATGGAAATAACGCCAACTGCTCGGAACTTCTCAAGATAACGCCTGAGATGGTGTACTTGACCATCAATTCCTGGCAATTCAAAATCTGGTGCGTAGCTCCCAACGGGAGTATCAATTGTTTCTAGTAGATTCATGATTTCTGGCCCGCAGAACTAGGAACAAGAAAAATATTGTTAAATTCAGCGTCAGTTTCCAGTTGCAAACCACCCCTTAGCCGATGCCTCATATTCGCCAATCTTATAGACCAAATTTGCGATCGTAAATTGTGAAACTACTGAATCTAGCACTGATGCTAATTCACTCAAATCTAAAAAATAGCCCAAATATTACTCACATTAGAGAAGTTATGATTTCTAATACTGACATAATCTCAGTTGTGAGTAAATTATCTCTATAAAGAAGACGAAAACTCTCTACACTGGATAAATTTATCAGCTTAATGCTAGTATTATCGGCCTATAAGCTTTTGTGGTATATGTATAGGCTATCACTAGAGTCAAGGATTTATTTTGAAAATCTGATAAATTTTATGCAAATTCAAAACAATTTTACTTGTGCCTTGCTGCTAAAAAGCTTTTAGCATTCTTTACATCAAATTTATCATGACAACCTCAAGTTCAAAAACAGCACTTAACTCTACAAAAACCTGGATTTGGCAAGATTTTCCGATCTGTTACCAAACCCAAGGAACCACTGGGCCAGCTGTTGTCCTGGTACATGGATTTGGTGCTTCTTGGTGGCACTGGCGAAAAAATATTCCTGTATTAGCGGAAAATTGCCGTGTTTATACTATTGATTTGATTGGTTTTGGCGCTTCTGCAAAACCTCAACCTGGTGAAAAAATTACCTACACATTAGAAACCTGGGGACAGCAAGTAGCAGATTTTTGCCGTGAAGTAGTGGGTGAGCCAGCTTTTTTAGTGGGAAATTCCATTGGCTGTATTGTCGCGATGCAAGCAGCAGTAAGTAACCCAGATATTGCCTTGGGAGTTGCTTTGCTCAACTGTTCTTTACGGCTGTTACACGATCGCAAACGGGTAACTTTACCTTGGTCTCGTCGTTTCGGAGCGCCTTTACTGCAACGCCTGTTATCTATCAAACCAGTTGGCGATTTCTTTTTCAATCAACTCGCCAAACCGAAAACTGTGCGGAAAATTCTGCTGCAAGCTTATGCCAATGCTGAGATGGTGACAGATGAGTTGGTAGATATTCTCACTTCACCAGCGAGCGATCCGGGGGCTGGTGCTGTGTTTCTTGCTTTTACTTCTTATTCTACAGGGCCATTACCAGAAGAGCTTTTACCACTGTTACAGTGTCCGGCGATTATCTTGTGGGGAACGGCCGATCCGTGGGAACCAATTAAATTAGGGAGAGAATTAGCTAACTTTGGGCAAGTAGAAAAGTTTATTCCTTTAGAGGGAGTGGGGCATTGTCCGCAGGATGAAGCACCGGAGTTAGTCAATCCGATTTTACTCGATTGGATTTTGGAGCGATCGCGGTAATAGACTCGGCTCAATTTTCACGTAATGGGTGGTATTAAATATATTTCAAAAGATTTATTTTTTGTTAATTGAGCCGATACGAAAAATTGGCGGTTGACTGTGAATAAACTTGAAAATTCGACAGGAATAGATTTATTTTCAAATATTACTGAAGAGATTCAAGAACATATTGAAGATTATTCGAGTCCTGTTCCAATACCAATCAGTTCATCTCTCCTAGCTGATACAGAATCATTAGCTTACTCACTCGGTATCAAGGAACTCAGTTCTAACAGTACCATCTGGCATGATAGTGTTGCACAAAGTCAGGTATCTGACGTTACCAGTAAGACTACCACCAGTCAAGTCGGCATTAGTCAAGTCAGCTCCATACAATATGACGGAACCAAGATGGGCACTACGCAGATTGGCATTGATTAGTTTAGCGCCTTCGAGATCAGTACAATCAAAATCGGCATCCCTCAAATCAGCATTAGTGAGGTTAGCAGAAGTCAAGGTAGCACGTCCCAGATAAGCACCACTGAGATTAGCACCACTCAAGTTTACGCATATCATGTTGGTTCTAGTCAAATTAGCACTACTCAAATTAATGCCGCTAAGATTATTCCTAGTGGGGTCGTATTCATCGAGTCTAGCAATGTTAAGGTTGACATCGCTCAAGTCAACACCAGAGAAATCTCTCTCCCCAGCAGCATAGCGCCTGTACAACTCTTCAGCATCCATAACCCAACCCTCACATTAACTAACACATATATTTTTTATTTCTTTCTTTGTGTACTTTGCGCCCTTTGCGGTTCGTTCCTCATCTGATTTGGAGCATCTTTATACAGAATTGGTATTACCCGTATTGGAATCAGATGAGAAGCATTATATTTGTTAACTAACGATGAATTTTTGGCACTATCTCTTGTTTGCTCAATTAGAAACAGCACTCAAGGCAATTACAAATTCAAAACTAACTGACTTAAAAAGAAGGCAAGTGCTGCACTGCCCAAAGGAACTGTCAAATTGTCAATACCCAAAAATGAAACAGCCTCTAAAGCAGTAGCTATAACTGCCACTATCAGCGATATCGCCCAAGTTTGCCAACTGTTTCCTTGAGTTCCAACTAAAATCAAACTACTGACGACATAGCTAACGAGCATCATAGTTAGGGAGCCTTCCCAACTTTTTTGCGTACCAAAAACTTTATACTTATGTTTACCAAAACGTTGCCCAATTAAGGCTGCTAATCCATCTCCCCAAGTCATTACCAAAATTCCAAGTGCTGCGTATTGAGGTTGTTGTAAGTACCAGAACCAGGCAACTAAAATACCGAAACTGACGGAGTAAAAAAATGTTCCTAAGCTTTGGCGTCCGACGCTATTAATACCAGGAAGAATTGGTAATCGGTAGGATAATAAGGTGATTGCACTCGCTAAAATAGAAGCTGTAATCCCTACGCTGGCGGGAATATCTAGCCACCAAGCGATTAAAATCACGTTACCAGTGCCAATATGAACTATCTTCCGCACGATTTCTGGCTTGTCGGCAAAGCGGTTTACCACCCATGCAATCAGGAGAATGAGTAACACCCAAATTGCAGCCGACGCAATTTGCAGCCATAAAACCGGAATTGAGGTGAAGTCAGAAAATGTAATTAACAAAGATGCGACAAAATGAAAAGTTTTACCCTTGTTACTAATTTATAAGATTTGGGTAGCTGCAATGAAATTATTATTTATTTGGCTGATTCGGGGCTACCGAATGTTTATCTCGCCGTTGTTTCTCCCGACTTGCCGCTTTCAACCAACTTGTTCGATGTATGCTATTGAAGCTATTGAACGATTTGGAGTGTTACGTGGTACCTGGATGGCAACTCGGCGAATTTTACGCTGTCATCCGTTTCATCCAGGTGGTTACGATCCAGTGCCAGAGGTGGTGGAAAAGGTGAAGGAGGAGTAGTTTTGTGCAAATGGGGGGGATTGAGGTTGGAGTTTAAACGCAAAGGGACGCTGAGGGAAGCGCAGAGGGACGCAGAGTATGAGAAGAGGGGTAAATTATTAAAGGATGTGTTCGTGGGTATAGCTATTTGGGGAGATGTCAACAGATGAGGTTGTCATCTAGCGTGGGGAGGTTGAATAATTTAATTTGGACTTACGATGATTAATCTTACTGCGATTTCTATACCAGAACCACAAATTCCTACTCCTGGGCCCAGTCCGCTACCTAGTCCCAATCCTGAGCCGAATCCGCTACCTAGTCCCGAACCTGTACCGGGGCCAGCAATTCCTCAGCCCTTGCCGGGGCCTGTACCAGAACCTGTACCTGCTCCCATTCCTCAAACAGTTCCAGGGCCGATTCCCCAAACCATACCGGAACCTGTTTAGATTACCTTGGTAATGTAATCCAAAATCTCAAATCTAAAATCCAAAATGCTAAGAGCCGGAATTGTCGGACTTCCCAACGTCGGAAAATCTACTTTATTTAATGCTGTAGTTGCTAATGCTAAAGCTGAAGCAGCTAACTTCCCTTTTTGCACGATTGAACCGAATGTCGGCGTTGTCGCAGTACCGGATGAACGGTTAAATGTTCTTGCTAAGATTGCCAGTTCGGTACAAATTATCCCGGCGCGGGTTGAATTTGTAGATATTGCCGGTTTAGTTAAAGGTGCAAGTCAGGGTGAGGGACTAGGGAATCAATTCCTGTCCCACATCCGGGAAGTTGATGCGATCGTCCATGTGGTACGTTGTTTTGAAAATGACGATATTATCCATGTTGCTGGTTCTGTTGACCCAGCACGAGATATTGAAATCATTAATATAGAACTGGGTTTATCAGATTTAGCACAAATTGAGCGGCGAATTGACCGTACTCGTAAACTAGCTCGTACCAGCAAAGATGCACAGTTTGAAATCACAGTTTTAGAAAAATTAGCTGCGGCTTTAAATGAAGGTAAGTCGGTGCGTCAGGTGAGCTTGAATGAAGAAGAAACAGAAATTATTAAAGGATTAGAACTGCTCACTTATAAACCGATTATCTACGCTGCAAATGTCTCTGAGGATGAGTTGGCAACGGGTAATCATTTTGTGGAAACAGTGCGGCAAATTGCATCGACAGAAAATGCCCAAGTTGTGATAGTTTCGGCTCAAGTTGAAGCTGAATTAGTGGAATTACCAGAGTCAGATAAAGCTGATTTCCTCGAATCTTTAGGTGTGGAAGAAGGCGGTTTGAAATCATTGATTCGGGCAACTTACACGCTTTTAGGCTTGCGGACATATTTCACCTGCGGCCCCAAAGAAACCCGCGCTTGGACAATTAATGCGGGAATGTCTGCACCTCAAGCTGCTGGTGTAATCCACAGTGATTTTGAGCGGGGATTTATTCGCGCTGAAACTGTTGCTTATAAAGATTTGGTAACAACTGGTTCGATGAATGCGGCGAAGGAAAAAGGATTGGTTCGCAGTGAAGGGAAAGAGTATGTTGTGCAGGAAGGGGATGTAATGTTGTTCCGATTTAATGTGTAGGGGTAATTAATGGGTGGCCGTTATCGATAAGATAATGGTCAACCTACACTAAGTTGCGTAGGCTTTGCCCACCGTAGGCATCGCACCAAATAAATTGACAAATATTCTATAATGAGCTTAAAAATATGCAAGGCGATCGCAAATAAACCAGCAATCCTCAAAATCTAGTAGCTACTTCCACCCACAATATACAGATAAGAACCCAAATTCTCGTCAAGGCAGCTTTTTGCACTCATCTTTGACAGTATATTTACGTAATTAGTTTACTTCCGACAGTACTTTCTGTAAAGAAAGCAATAATTCGTTGACAGTATAGGGCTTCGACAAAAATGTATTGACACCAATAGCTGCTACTGCACTGAGCTTATTGTCAGACATGAGTCCACTGCTGGCGATAATTCTGACTTGGGGGTTGATTTTTTGCAAGGTACGCATGGCTGTTAAACCATCCAGTGAGGGCAGCATAATATCCATGAGGACGACACTAATTTTATCTCTATTTTGAGCATATAGCGCGATCGCTTCAATGCCATCACTGGCAACTAAGATTTTGTAGTTGTGAGCTTCTAATGATGTTGTCGTAATCTCTTGAATGGCGGCTTCATCATCCACAACCAAAATCAATTCTCCATGTCCTGTCTGTGGTGGCAAATTTTCGGGGCTACGTGTTTCTATTCCCCCCACTGCTGGCAAGTAAACCTTAAAGCTAGTGCCACTTTCCGGTTCACTATACACGTTCACAAAACCTCCGTGACTTTTAACGATTCCCAATACTGTGGAAAGTCCTAAACCCGTGCCCTGTCCGACATCTTTTGTAGTAAAGAATGGCTCGAAAATTCTATCTAGCATTTCTTTAGGAATCCCAACTCCACTATCGGAGACAGTAATCACTATGTAAGGCCCCTCTTTGGCTTCTAGGTTCATGCGGGCATAATTTGCGTCAATCAACATATTTTCGGCAGAGATACTCAAAGTACCACCATTGGACATAGCATCACGGGCGTTAACGCAGAGGTTCATCAGCACTTGATGCAGTTGGGTACTATCTCCAGCAACCATCCACAAATCTTGCGGTACATTAGTGCTGATTTCTATCGATTTGGGAAATGTCTCTTTAAGAATCTTGGCAATTTCCACAATTATATGTCTGAGTTGCAAAGTGATGTGCTTCCCTTCTACACCTCGTGCAAAGGACAGTACCTGTTTGACTAAATCAGCACCGCGTCTAGCGTTAATTTCTAAAATTTCTAGGAGATGACGAGTTCGCTCATCTGCATTAGGAAATTTTAGCGGTAGCAGTTGCGCTCCTGCCAAAATCGGTGTCAGGATGTTGTTGAGGTCGTGAGCAATACCACTAGCTAAAGTACCAATACTTTCCAGGCGTTGAGCGCGAAATAATTGGGCTTCTAGGTGCTTTTTCTCGGTAATATCTGTGTCAACGGTGAGAATTGATTTGGGTTTTCCTTGTTCATCGCATACCAGAGTCCAGCGACTAGCCACAAGGACTTCTTTGTTCATTTTAGTAAGTTTTGTTAACTCGCCCTGCCACTTACCTTTACTAATAGCTTGCAATAGAGCCGCTTCAATTTCCGGTGAAGGTTCGTCATACAAAAGTTCGCTAGCATTTTTACCCCAAGCCTCTGTAGCTTGCCAGCCATAAAGTGTTTCTGCACCTTTGTTCCAGAAGATAATTTGATTGTTTAAATCTCGGACGCAAATGGCATCTGTGGTGACATCTAGTAATGCTGCTTGTTCGCGAATTTTTTCTTCTGCCAATTTGCGTTCGCGTAGCGCAGCTTGTCGTTCGCTAATATCTATACTGGCACATGTCACCCCGACAATTTCTTGGGTTTCATTCCGTAGTGGCTCGACAGTTAAATCGTAATATCGCGTTGTATCTTTGAGGGTAATTGATACTTCCTCTCGCGTTCCTATGCCTGTAGTCAGGACTCCACGTTTAATTGCGATCAGATGTTGAGCATCTTCTACTGGAATGATATCTAAGTCTTGTTTGCCTAATATTTTCTCAACTGTCAATCCAGATGGGGGATTGTAAACCCAGGTGTACCGTAAATCTTTATCCTGGTTGTAGACAAAGATTGGAGAGTTTTTGAGAGCAACCCGAAATCGCTCCTCACTCTGCCGCAGTGCGTTGTCTGCCCGTTGGCGTTCGATGGCATAACGCATAGATCGCACCAGTAAGTCACCAGTTACTTGCCCCTTCACTAAATAATCTTGCGCTCCTTGTTGCATTGCGCTAGTTGCCAGGGTTTCATCATTTATACCCGTCAGCACAATGATTGGAGTTGCTTTTGCCTGATTGTGAGCAATGACAAAGGTTTGTAATCCCTGGCTATCTGGCAGCGAGAGGTCTAATAAAATAACATCAAAAGTTTCGTTTGTTAGGTGGTTGACTGCTTCATAAAGCCGTTCAACGGGCATCAACTCAACTACAACTGTGCTAACTTCCTTAAATAACTCTTGTAACAATAAGACATCACCAGGGTTGTCTTCTACTAACAAGACTTTAATAATATTTTCACCTGCCATTTCCCCTACTCCGGTGGCAGTTTTACGATCGCAAACCAAAAATTTTCTATTGATTGGACAATTTTCACGAATTGATCGAAATCTACTGGCTTGGTTATATAACAGTTGGCAAAAAGGTTATAGGCTTTGAGGATATCCTCTTCAGCTTGGGAAGTCGTCAAAACTACTACAGGAATTCGTTTGAGGTTTTCATCTCCTTTTATTTCTGCTAATACCTCTCGTCCATCTTTTTTCGGAAGGTTAAAATCGAGCAGTACAATATCTGGATGAGGTAATTTAGCATATTTTCCCTGTTTTCGCAAGAAAGCCATTGCCTCTACACCATCCTCGACTACGTTCAAGTGAATTGAGATTTTACTATCTTCTAGGGCGATGCGTGTAAGTTGGACATCGCCAGGGTTATCCTCTACTAACAAAACCTCAAGAGGCATAATCGCTGTTATGGTGTTGACCATTGCTTACCTACTCTATCTGGAATTGTAAAGTAGAAAGTCGAGCCTTGACCCAGCTTCGACTCAACCCAGATCCGGCCGCCGTGGCGTTCGATAATTTTCTTACAAATTGCCAGACCAATTCCAGTACCTGGATACTTGTCTCTACCGTGCAAGCGCTGAAAAATTATAAATATACGCTCGGTATACTGGGATTCTAAACCAATCCCATTATCACGCACCCAGAACAACCATTCATCCTCCGAGGGGATAAAATTTAAATTTTTTCCATCTAATATATCTGCATCTCTCTTACTTACTCCAATGTGAATTAATGACTGTTGACGATCGCAAAATTTGATCGCGTTGGCAATCAGGTTTTGAAATACTTGTGTCAATTGGGTAGCATCAGCCATCACTTGAGGTAGAGTATCGTAGGTGACAACTGCCTTTCGATCTGCGATCGCAACTTGAAGATTAGTAAGCACCTGTTCTAAGACAACACTACAATCAACGGGCACAAAAGGCTGTCCACGGGTGCTGATGCGGGAATAGTTTAACAAATCATTGATTAGGGTCTGCATCCGGCTGGCCCCATCTACTGCGTAGGCAATAAACTGATCCGCATTGGCATCCAGTTGGTTTTTGTATCTCCGCTCCAGCAGTTGTAAATAACTAGTTACCATCCGCAATGGCTCTTGCAAATCATGGGAAGCCACATAGGCAAACTGTTCTAATTCCGCATTAGAACGAGCAAGTTCCTGACTTTGCTGGGTTTCTTTTTCTAATAGTTTTGCCTGAGATAAAGCAATTCCAATTTGGTTCGCTAATTGCTGTAACAAATCCATCTCAAACTGATTCCACCGTCGAGGTGCGCCACACTGATGAGCTAGCAATAAGCCCCAAATATCGTCCCTGACAATAATCGGCACTACCAGATTAGCCCTGATAGCAAACTGCTGAAGAAATTCTCGATGACATGGTTGGATATGAGCAGATTCAATGTCTTCAAGGGCACTTACTCTTCCGTGGCGATATCTTTCTATATATTCTTCTTTAAAGCAGGGGTCAAAAAGATTTTCTCCTAGAATTACCGGCCAACCAGGCAGCACTGCTTCTTGTACCACTGTTCCCGAACCGTCAGGTTCCAGTCGAAAAATTAACACCCGGTCAGCTTGCAGTAATTTTTGTACCTCTGTGACAGTGGTTTGAAGAATTTCATCTATTTGTAAAGATTCTCGAATTTTTAGGGTGATTTCGGCAAATAGTTGCGATCGCAGATTTTGCCGTTTTAATTCTTCATCTGCCCGCTTGCGATTTGTGATATCAGTATAAGAACCAACCATCCGTACTATATCACCCAATGCGTCCCAAAGTGCCTGTCCTCGATCTAGAATCCATTTATAGCTGCCATCTTGGCACTGGACTCGATATTCACAGACGTAAAACGGTGTTTTCTTGGCAAAGTGGTCTTGGAAAGCCTGAAGTACCAAATCTCGCTCATCGGGATGGATTCGTTTTGTCCATTCATCCCAATGGTTGGAAACTTCGTAGTCTTTATAGCCGAGCATTTCCTTCCATCGAGTTGAGAAGAACACTTCATTAGTCTTGAGGTTCCAATCCCAAATACCATCATTATTACCATGTAATGCTAATTGCCAACGTTCTTCACTTTCTCGTAGTGCGTCTGCTGTTTTCCGTCGTTCAGTAACGTTTTGAAAATAAACAGACAAGCCGTCTTTTGCCGGATAGGCATGGACTTTAAGCCACTGCTGCTGTGGCAGATACAACTCCTCAAATTCGACACTAACCTGTTCTAAGATTGCCCTGCGATATTCGCAATCAAATGTTGTGCCGATAATTTCTGGAAACACCTCCCAGATGTTTTTACCTAAAAGCTCATTGTGAGTTTTTTGCAACAGCCTTTCTGCTTGACCATTAATATAGGTGAATTGCCACTTTTGATCTAGGGCAAAAAAACCATCAGTGATACTTTCGAGAAGATTGGTGATGCGGGTTTTGGCGGCTTCAGATTGGGCGCGGGCTGCTTGCTCGTGCGCCACTAGTTTCTCAGTTACTTTAGATACCTCACTTACATGACGCCTGAGTTCGAGTTGGTCGATTACCAGGCGACTCAAACCCACAAACGCCTCCACTTGTTTTTGGCTTAGTTGCCGTGGAACTTGGTCAATTGCACACAGAGTTCCCAACATATCTCCCTTCGGAGTAATTAAGGGTACACCTGCATAAAAACGTATATATGGATAGCCAGTTACTACCGGATTACTTGCCAACTTTTCATCAGCTAGGGTATCAGGAACCACCACAACATTACGCTGCTCTTGGCAAAGATAAGATAATCCAACACTCCGGGGCATTTCTGATACGTCTAAACCTATTTTTGCCTTAAACCATTGACGGTTTTCATCAATAAAATTTACCAAGGATATGGGAGTGCCACAAATAAAGGCCGCTAACTGAGCAAGATTGTCATAGGCTTCTTCGGGTTCTGTGTCAAGAATTTGATACTGGCGGAGGGCTTCTAACCTCGCTACTTCTGTATCAATATGTCTAGGTTTCATTAACTTTTTTTAATAAATCTAAATGTGATATCCAGTCAGCAGCGTGATTATCTCAAGAATAGCTTAAATTTTATTAATAATTCTTAATCTTTTTCTCACCTTTGACTGTTCGGGAAAGTCTGTTAAAAGCGATTTTTAAAGGATGTTTGACAAGTATTTTCGTAGCCTTATAAACCTAACTTTCCCAGCCCCTTCCCTAGAAGAGAATGGGCATTTCAAAGCCTCTCTCCCATTCAGGGAGAAGTTTGGATAGGGGTTTTGAGTATACTTTACAACTTTTTAAACAAGCTCCGATCAGCTACTGCCTGTTTACGCCGCAAAGTAATGCGGATGTATAAATAAACTCCGCTAGCAAACAGCAGTAGTAATCTGGCAGTTACTAAATAAAGTGTATCAAATTTACAGACTGTAGCGAGTAGTCTGAAGTATATTTTTTACTCAATTTTTGAAGTTAATAGCCTTTAATTACGTATTTATACGGCTAAATCATCGCTTGATTTTTGATCTGTGGTGATTTTGCTGAGGTTGAATTTTTGCTCAAGAATTACACTCTTGTTGCAGTAAATCTGCTTAATCCTATTTTATTCTTTGCGCCAGGATAAAAAATCAAGCTTTTTTGACTACCTATATTTACTGAAACACTGTTAAATCCATCGAATCAAATAAATCAATAATAAATTCAAAGACTAAGTATTAAATAATGGTTAATTTTCGACATTAGCCAATGCTCAATAGTTTGAATCGCCAAAAATTTAATTCTGAAAACATTGAAAAATCCAAATCGAAAAGGTATCAATATCTCCCTAATGAGATTCAAAAAAAATGTAAAAATTCTGGGAATTTGTTTATTGTATTCAACAATTTTATACAAAATTGTATTTATTAAATTACCTGCGATCGCTCTAGGCATAAATAGACAAAACAATATTGATTTAATCGCTAACCAGAAAAGGTCATTAATCAATTCCAATCAAAAAATAAATAACTTCCAAAGCCAAGAACTGTTAAAACAGGCTTTAAGAAAGTCTAACTCTAACCTAGAGAAACCAAAACAGTTACGCAAATTCACTATTGCTGACGTTATACCAATTGAAGAATACAAAGACAAACCTCCCAAGCTACCTGAAGAAGATGAAGAAAAGCCTCAATTAAATACAATTCAACCATCAAATTCAAATCCATCAAAGCCATATACACCCCAGCAACAAATACTAATAGAAAAACTACGTCGAACAAAAAAACAACAACAAGTAATCCAAAAGAAAATAATTATTGACGCTCTGACTGCAAGTTCCAATCGGTATTCTTGGATTGTTAATCCAACAGATAATCTGACTTTTAAACCTCAATTATTTAAACCAAATGAAGACGAAAATTATATAGATACAGATTTAAATATCAGATTTTCTGGAGATAATCAGTTTATTGATAAATTTACTTATGCTAAATTTCCCAAAGATGACCAGTTTTACTGGGTTCTCGATAACAATAGATTAGTAATTGAGACTAAAGGTACACAAGCAGGTATTCTTGCTCAAGGTAGAGCTTCTGAAACTTACATTACCCAAAATATGACATCAACCCAAGGATTTTGGGGATTGCAAAATATTAGTACTTTACCTGTGAATTTTGATGAATTAGTCGGTGGAGCTAAAACTCAAGATTTTTCTATACTTTCTCTAGCAGGAGAACTAATTAATCCTGAAGGGATACCTGCTGGTAAAGTAATAATTAATAGTGGAATTAATCTTAACGATCCTAATGTCACAGTTTTAGCAAATACTACACCAATTATTGGAAGCGGTTCCACTTTTAGTAATGATGGTGGCGGCTCTTTATTTGATTTCTTAGATGCTACTAATACACCTAAAATTCTACAAGCTTTTCCTACTACTAATTTAAAGCCTTTACTAAATGGCGGAAGCGTTCAACTCAAACTAGGCGAAATTATTCCCGATCGTGTTCTAGAGGCGACTGGTATTTTATGGGGAAATATCTTGACGGGTGAAGGTTTTGGTTTTACTGCTCCTGTCTCTTCATTACCAGGTGTTAAGATTGCCCAGATAGGTGAATTTGATAATTTTGATTTATTAAATATAGCAGTTAATCCTTACTTGACGCCACTTGAGAGAGACTTGTCTTATTTAAATTCTTTATCTTGGGTATCTTTCGGCAAAAGAGATCCCATATTTAAAACTTTATCTGAGACACAAACAACTTCTAATTGGCACAGATTATATGTTAACTATCCTCATAATCGTACTATTGTTCAATATGATAAAGAAAAAATTAGTGCTAGTTATTCTAATATTTTTTCTAGTCCAGGATTGTCTATTACAGCTAATTTAAGTGACTTTAGTATTGATAGTATACAAACAGCTAATTCTACTTTAGGATTGGCATTAGGCGGAATCTTTGAATACATTAAAATAGATAATATTAATGAAAGTTTAGCAGAAGCACGAGAAAGCTTTAAAAACGGAGAAGGTTTTGTTGAATTAAATACAAAGTCTACACCAAATCAAAGAAGACAAATTAACAACAGACTAAATCGTACTTTAGCTTATTCTAATGCAACCAGCGATCTAGAACAAGTCTCTGGAAGTCTCACACTTCAGAGTAAAATCACTCCCAATAATTCTAGGATTTTAGAACTGAGAACAGGAAATCACAAACGCACAGTTCAATTTTTACAAAGAGATGTTGAACTTTTAGATCCAGGGGATACATTCTTTTCAACCCTCAGACTTTCTAATGAAAGATTTGGCCCTCTGACTTTCATAGGAAATCAGATGCCTTTGACTAATACTGACATTAATCCTATTAACGAATCTAGCGGTGCTGAAGTTATTTTGACTAACTCCCAAGGACGACAATTTGTACAACGATTTAATTCGGAAGATAACACTATAGTACCAATTCCAGTCCGCACATTTGATTTAGCATTCGATTATTTTGAACTCACCAGAGTCGATCGCATAGGTGTGAGTTTTAAAAAATTTGATGGTTATCTCTCTTTGCCTTCAGTTGAATTATTAGCTGCGGGTACTGCTGGGGATTTAAACTATAGCGCTAGCTTAGGAACTTGGTTTAATATAAATGCCAACTCAGCGCCTGGAGTTTCTAATAATAATTTAGGGTTAGCAGAACCATCTGTGGGTATATATGCCAGTATTCTGGCTAACTATATTAAAACTCATGTCCAATTAAACTCAAATAAAAAACCTGTAGCCGTCAACACTCACATACCATCATTAAAAATTGACTGGAATAGTGCATCAAATAGCAATAATCCTTTTTCAACTGTATTCAGCTATTATTTTAATCATCAAGAAAAAAATATAAGTTTTTCCTTAGCACCGGCAATAGCTTTTATTCAAGATAATAGCAATGGTGAGTTTTTAACACTGTTTAGTGGCGATATTAGCACTAGTACAGGTTTAAATATTAATACGAACCTAGAGTTAGGTAAAAGCCTTTTTTATGAGTTACAAGGTTTACAAAAAGTTGGTAGAAATTTCTCTGCTGGTGCTTATATTAAAAATTATTCTACCAAGAATGTGGGTTTAAATACCCGATTGTCTGGTCTAAACTACGGAGCTATTTTTAGATATAATTTTACAGATAATAATATTTTTATAGAATCTAAAATTGGTACAGGAGAAAATGGACTTGATATGCAAATTCAAGGTGGTTATCGATTTTAAATAAAAAAGTAAATAAGCAAGCTAAAATTAGAAAGATTTACTTTAGATTATTTAATTAAACAATATAACAATATAGGAGAGTACTATTTTAGTATGTAAAAACAATCAGTACAATCCAAGGAGGCTTCTTCTTTTTTTCTTTATCTATTGGATTTTTCCTATCCCCTTTTAACCTTTTCCTTTTGCCTAAGAATTATCACATATCGTAGATGCAGCAATAAATTTAATATAATTTTTGCAACTATTCTAAAGCCCCTGAGCCATTAGTAGTGTTGACTGTCTGAATGAGAGAGGCTGTATCAGGAATTAATGTTTGATTATTGACTGTTTTTAAAGTTTGATTCAAAAACGAATTGTTATTATTTGTGATTATTTCACTAGCTGTGCCTACTGTCAGAGATAAAGAAGTTATTCTTTGATTAGTTGCTCCAATATTTGTAAAAGTAGGCGTTATTGTTAGAGTCGTATTTGTGCCGGGGTTTAAAAAATTATTACTAACAGGTAAAGAGAGTTCACCGCTAACACTTTGATAAGCGCCGGAAGGCGAAACTATAGAAATAGCCCCACGTGCCACAGCTTCTTGTGCATATACTGGCACTGCAATAAAATTGCCTATACTTATAAAACCCAGCAAACAAATGGTTCTTTTGATAGTTCCAGGCAATTGACGAAACACGCTATACATAATTTATTCCTCATGCTTTTTTTGATTGGCATGAGCAATATAGCGGTAACTTTTCAGAAAATTTGATTCCTAGACTACTAAAATTTGGTATAAGAATTGACACTTAGTAAATAAAGGCAAAGCCCAATAGGCAAACAACAATAGTAATTATTGTGTGATTGTCTTGCGCCTATTGCCTTCCAGCTTCTGTCTTTTGGCTTTTGTATTTTACCTATTGGCTAATTTAAAAGATTTCGTAAAGTATCTATTTAAACAACATCAAAAGCCCGATTTCTTCAAGAAACCGGGTTTATATGGTAATATAGTAGATAAGTTTGGAAATACCGCCCCTCAACTACATTCAAGGGGCTGTATTTTTTTCTTCAATCTTTTACGTCTCAGTCACTCTCTACTTTATCCCCTGTCAAAACTATGGATACAAGTAAAGTAGAGTTAGTCAAAGAATTGATTCGCGTATTACCAAATACTTTGATGCAAATGCCCAGCATGGGGATAGTTGTAGACGTTTCGTCTCAACTGATGGCAAAATTTTCTCAAACAATACCCAAACAGAGGTTGAAAATCAATTCAAGAAGTGAAAGCATATAGACTAAAAGCCAATAGCTTTTAACACTATAGTGATTTTCTGTCAGTTAACAATCAGTCTATTCTAGACCGCCATTAACACTAGCTGCTCTTACAAGGGCTGCTAGGTCTTCAATTGATGTAGCAGTACCGGCATCAATCTTGGCTGCAATAGCTGCTTCGATTGTAGAACTGGGTGGTGATACTAGGTTTACAACTGCACCTGGATCTATTGTTAAACTAGTTACAAGTTCGTCATTTCCACCTGCGGTACCGCTATATGCAGGTGTAACAAGTAACATTGGGCCAGTAAAATATGCAGAAGTAGGTGCAGTTAACTCAGCACTGACGCTGACAGAAGAACCTGATGGTCTAACAATTGTAACCGCACCACGAGCAGCAGCGTCTCCTGCATTTGCAGGTGCTGCAAAGAAATTACCAACACCAACCAAACCTAATACACAAACGCTGCCTTTGAGAATTGCAGAAATTTTCATGATTAACAAACTCCCCGTGTTGTTTTTCTTTACGTTCTCAATATAACCATTGACTACAAAAAAAATCCCAGTAACAATACTGAATTTTAGATAAATGACAGAGGTCAGAAATTAAAAAAACTAATAGATGGAAGTAATGGCGTGGATCTGAATAAAAGCTTCAAAACCATCATATAAATAGAGTCGCAGCAAGGCTTATGTATAACCAGTGCCTGTATAAAATTTGTGGCAATAATCACCAAGCTTCGTACTTTAGAAAATCAAATCCAGAAAGTACTGGAGGTAAGGCTTGAGACTGCTTTCAATACCACGATCTATGTAAACACTGCTTAATAATTCGTTAAAACTTATCAGATATGGCTACGTCATATCTTTGCTAAATCTTAAGTGTTTCTTTATGGTTAATATGCTGTGGGCAACGATTTAAATCCTCAGGCCGATCGCAGTTATTGTATGGATACAATATTTTGAAAGGGCAGATAACTATACGCCCATACCATATTCCACAAAGTTGAAAACGGTTATAAAATCTAGTTATAGGTTGGGTGGATAGGGTAATTATCTGGAAAATACCCAAGGCATCGCACAAAGCACCCAAAAATTTTTTAGTAATGTTGGCTTTCGTGCCTACACAAGTTGATTTTTGAGTCTTTGACTAAAATTATTTGAATACAAATAGATTTTTGATTTAAGTATGATGTCTGTCCTTTACCAGTAGCGAGGTAGAGAATCAGCACAGCCAAAAATTGCCTCAGCGTTACCCTAAAGCACCATTTAACTTACTATATTTATTGTCCCCCAGTTGAATGGGCTACATCTGCCTGCCTTTAGGTCATTATGGCAAAATCTAAGAAAAGCGCTACCCCCATCAATCTCAGCGATCCACAATATTATCTTAACCGAGAGTTAAGCTGGTTAGAATTTAATGCCAGGGTATTACATGAAGCCTGTGACGATCGCACCCCACTTCTGGAACGTCTTAAATTTTTGGGAATATTTAACTCTAATTTAGATGAGTTTTTTATGGTGCGCGTTGCTGGCTTAAAGCAACAAGTAGAGGCAAAAGTTAGCCTGTTAACTCCTGATGGTCGCACACCACAACAACAGCTAGACGATATTAGGTCTACCCTGACTCCCCATGTCAATAAACAGCACCAACATTTTGAGGAAATACTTCGTCCTCTTTTAGTAAATCATGGCATTCATATTCTGAATTACATAGATTTAAATCAAAAGCAGCGGACTCATCTCAACAGCTATTTTGAGGAACAAATCTTTCCAGTTTTGACTCCCCTGGCTGTCGATCCTAGTCATCCCTTTCCGTTTATTTCTAATCTCAGTTTAAATCTGGCTGTTGTCGTCAAGAATCCAGACACCGAAGAAGAATTCTTTGCCAGAATCAAAGTCCCTAGCGTTCTCCCACGATTTTTACCGATACCGCCTGAGTTGGGAGATCAAAACAGCGAAAAACCTGCCCATTGGACTGGAGTACCCTTAGAACAGGCGATCGCTCATAACTTGGAATCTCTATTTCCGGGGATGAACATTCAAGAATATCATCCGTTCCGCATTACCCGTGATGCCGATTTGGTCTTAGAAGAAGATGAAGCAGATGATTTGTTGTTAGCGATCGAACAGGAATTGCGAAAACGGCGGCTGGGTGGTAGTCCAGTCCGGCTAGAAATTCAATCCCAGACTCCAGAAATAGTGCGATCGCGATTATTGCAAGATTTGGAATTAACAGAAAGTGATGTTTACGAGGTAGATGGTCTTTTGGGACTGCGGGATTTAATGTACTTTATGTCCTTGCCATTGCCGGAACTTAAAGATCCACCACGCCAATCTGTTGTACCGTTACGCCTGCAAAGGCTGAGAGAACCGAGTTTAGACCCAGATGCGCTGGAGACGGACGAAGGAAAAGACTTTTTTGCTGTAATTCGAGAAAAGGATTTACTAGTACACCATCCCTATCAATCCTTTTCGGCTACAGTAGTCCGTTTTATTACCCATGCTGCCTACGATTCAAATGTGTTAGCCATCAAGATGACCCTTTACCGGACTTCTGGTGACTCACCCATCGTCAACGCCCTAATTGCTGCTGCTGAAAATGGCAAGCAGGTATCTGTGCTGGTGGAATTAAAGGCGCGATTTGATGAGGAGAATAATATTTACTGGGCAAAACGACTAGAAAGAGTTGGAGTTCATGTCGTCTATGGTTTAGTCGGGCTAAAAACCCATAGTAAAACCGTTATGGTTGTACGGCGCGAAAAAGACCGGATACGTCGCTACGTGCATATTGGGACTGGTAACTATAACCCTAAAACAGCACGACTGTATACAGATTTGGGATTGTTTAGTTGCCGTGAAGAATTGGGCGCTGACATTACAGATTTATTTAATTTCTTAACCGGGTACTCTCTACAAAAATCTTATCGAGAGTTGCTGGTTGCACCTGTGAATATGCGCGATCGCTTTTTGGCACTAATTCACCGCGAAATCGAAAATGTTCAAAATGGATTTTCTGGACGGATTGTTGCCAAAATGAATTCCCTAGTCGATCCGCAAATTATCGCTACTTTATATGAAGCTTCCCGCGCCGGAGTGCAAATCGACTTAATTATCAGGGGTGTTTGTTGTTTACGCCCAGGAATCAAAGATATTAGTGAAAACATTCGTATCATTAGCATTGTCGGTCGCTTTTTAGAACACTCTCGAATTTATTATTTTCATAACAATACACAGGAGGAAATATATATCGGCAGTGCTGACTGGATGCGTCGCAACCTAGATCGCCGAGTCGAAGTAATTACCCCAGTAAAAGACCCAGATATTGCTAAAGATTTGCAAGAAATTATGGGAATTATGCTCGCAGATAATCGCCAAGCTTGGGAATTACAAGCTGATGGCACTTACATTCAACGGCGTCCTTATGATGATTCTCCAGAAGCTAATTCACAAAAAATTCTCATGAACATGGCATTACGCTCAACTGGTGTAGTCGCAACCTGATTGATAAAAAAATAAGTTACTTATACCTTGACAACTAGCTCAACTTAGTTCTTTTTGCAAAAATGGAATTTTTTGAGCAGTTGTCTAAGTTGTTTATCATAAGTTTCACACAAGTTATTCAACCATAGGATAGAGTCAGTGCTGGCACTTGTTCTCATAAACTGGAAAGGTTATTCTGAATAAATTTGTCTTTCCCCTCAATGTTAATGTTATCCTGCGAGCTTTCTACCTTGCGTGTTTTAGTAGTTGATGACCACGAACTGACTCGCTTAACCTTACAATTGGTTTTTTCTTGCCAGGAAAATATTCAAGTAGTAGGTTTAGCCAGTAATGGTGAAGAAGCTATAGAAATGGTTAAACGTTGCCATCCTGACGTAATTGTTCTAGATTTACAGATGCCTGTCATGGATGGCTGGAGCGCGTCCAGTCACATCAAAGCTATATCTCCGAACACCCAAATACTTGCTTACTCCTCAGTGGAAGATGTGAATTTTCACGGGACAAAGGCAATGTCTAGCTTTGATGACGTTTGCAAAAAAGATGTGCCTACAAGCGAACTTATTGCCTTAGTTAGGCAGCTGGGTCAGCGTGCAGGAGATGGTTCAGTGGCAGGATAAATGATGCAGTGATTATTGCTTCGCCAACTCAGGCTTAGTTCAATTCTGGGGATTGAAGACATGATACTACTGAAGAACGTCGGTCTAGCCTGAAGTTGAGGTTGAACCGACGTATTTTTGATAACTTCTACTCTACCGGAATAGTGCGTGTAAATTCATCAATTAGTTCATCCAGTTCTTCCAAAGCCTGATTTACGTCAATTCTCAAAGTTCCCAGGTTTGGTTGCTCCAGTAAGCTTAATAGGTAATCGCGTTTACTTTGAACTGCGACAATTCGTTCTTTTATAGTCTGTAAATCCATTATTTTTTTCCTATCTTTAACTACCTTTAAATTTAAAGTTAACTCAAAATCTAATATTTTGGCACACTATACGCCGTTAGTAGTCAACTTAGAGCTACCTGCTTTCCCTACGAGATGCTGCGCAAATATGTAGACTAAGGAAAAATTGAGTGTTTGAAAATCACAAAAACAAAAGTGGGTAAAGTCTCGTTTAAACGAAGCTAGTGCTTTGGGCGGAAATGCCTGACTTGTTGGCTCTTGGTGTGTTACCTTCCGGCTCTTTAGTAACTGCCGTGCGGTTTAACCGCCTTAATATGGCAATGTTGAATACTAGCGCCTAGAGACGATATTCTTTCCTAATTTGTTGCTTATAGCCGATGATAATAAAACTAAGGTATTCAGACTTTATACTAATTTAAGCTCATGCTACGCCAAATCTCTTTAGGAACACTCGGTCTAACTATCGGTGGCATATTAACCATCATTGGCTTCGTCGCCTATGCTGATAATAATGCCACACTCAATCTTGTCGGATTTTTTTACGGGATTCCTCTATTATTGGGAGGGCTGGCACTAAAAGCTAATGAACTTAAGCCAGTACCATTTAGCCAAACTACGTCACCGTCAGCATTGATACTGCGCCAGCAGCAAGCAACTGAGACTCAAAATAAAATTCGCAAAGACATCACCCGATATTGCTACGGTCAAGATGCTCATCTAGATACAACACTTTCTTTTCTGGGTTTGAGTCCCAATGACCAGGAACGGCCAACAGTCACAGGGTTACGAGAAACAGAAGTTGATGGGAGCTATGCCCTAATTTTAGAATTTGATTCACCGTTAATACCAATCGATGTGTGGCAAAAAAAGCATGAAAAAATGACCAATTATTTTGGTCCTGGATTGGAAATTCAAATAACACAGCCATCTGAAAATACAATTGAGCTAGCGCTAATCAATATTCAAAAAGAATCACTAGTCACTAGTCAATAGTCAAGAGTAAAATCTTAAGCATTTACCAAAAAGTTACTTTTCTAAACGAACTGCGTACCACTGTAAATATTTCCCAGGCCCAATATCTAATTCGCAACTAGTGTCAATTAAATATTGGGCTTGAGTTTCCACAGTATCAAACTTTTGCAAGTCAGGTGGTAAATCTTGAATTATGAGTTGTTGAAGAGTTATTTTGAGCTTTTCTAATAGCTCTGATGGTGTCATAAATTGTTCTGGTTGATTTGTTTCTAGGACAACAAAATGATCCTGCTGGTACATTAATGAGTCTGGCATTTTAAAGATTTAGCGAATGTCAATAGGTTTGGATGGTTTTTGTAACAACTTTTGCTTGTTTGTGTAATCAACTTGAGTTTTGAGTGGTTTATGAATAGAAATCAATGGTTATGAAGTCACTTGAAAATAAAGTTTTGCACTAAGTTTTATCTCAATCTTATGTAATTATACTAAACTTCAGCAAGCCTTGTCGGATATACTAAATAATTTTCAGTCAGGTGATATTAGTATTTAGTATTAGCTATCTTCTGAGGTACTTTGGCAATTGCTTTTCCTTGTCTCACTAGGTTTACAAACTAACTACATAACTAAATAATTAGGGTGTGTATTTGTAATTCTCAAAAAAATCGTAATTTGACTTTAACAATAGGGAAATATAAAAGTAACATTTTCTCCCATAACCATCGCTGAACAAAAAGGCAGCAATTGCCTTCGTGTTCCAATTACAGATTGTCTATGCAACTTATTTATCTACCGCTTGCTTGGCCCAACAACATTGGGCAGTCCATTGTCAAAAAACAGTTGATTGTGAAGCCAGACACGCATTTGCCGCAAATCCTGGCATTGATGAAAATAGCGATCGCCCCCATGCGATTGAGTTGCACAGCCTTTTTCAGGATAGTTCCGCAAGTGGAAGGCAACTCATGTCAGGCATAAGCCCATTTACTGTTTCTAAGCAACCACCACTGATTCTAGTGGCTGATGATGACAAGACCATCCGGGTATTGTTGCGTAAAGCAATGGAACAAGAAGGTTATCGAGTAGTCGAGGTCAATGATGGTAAGCAATGTTTAGATGCTTACGAGACTATCAAACCGGATATAGTTTTGCTAGATGCTGTAATGCCTGTGATGGATGGCTTTACCTGCTGTAAGAACTTGCTCCAGATTGCTAGGAATAATTTAATCTCAGCCCTTGCCACCTTTGATACTGACTCGACTCTTAACAATACAGTCATCTCCAAGATATGGGAGCGCACTCCCATCTTGATGATCACATGCTTGGACGATGAGGAATCTGTAAACCGTGCTTTTGAAGCGGGAGCGACTGATTATGTCACTAAGCCAATTCACTGGCCTGTATTGCGCCAGCGGTTGCGTCGACTGCTACAGCAAGCACAAGTATACAAACAGTTAGAGGCGGCAAACGAAGCTTTGCATCACCTTGCCAATGTAGATGGCTTAACTGAGTTGGCTAATCGTCGCCGCTTTGACGATTATCTCAATACTCAATGGATTAATCTCGCACAAGAGGGATTTCCTTTGTCAATGATTTTGTGTGATATCGACTTTTTTAAATTTTATAATGATAAATATGGCCATCCGGCAGGGGATGTCTGTCTACAAAAGGTGGGTGCTGTCTTAAGCCTTAAGGCACAAAAACATCAAGATTTAGTAGCGCGTTATGGTGGCGAAGAATTTGCTGTGATTATGCCATACACTCCTGCATCGGGCGCACTTCACGTTGCCGCCGCAATTCAAGCGGGAATCAAAGATTTGCAAATTGTTCATGACGGTTCGGCGGTGAGTCAGCACGTCACTCTCAGTATGGGTGTGGCAACTGTTGTCCCGACTTGGGAATCTTCACCTTCAGAGTTGATCGTGCTGGCAGATAAAGCACTCTACCAAGCAAAGGCCGGGGGACGCGATCGCTTTGTCTCAAGTTCTTAATTGTCATTTGTCAATACCCATTACCTAAGAAGGATAAACCGGCAGTGTGAAGTGAAACCATGCTCCGTTATTGGGGGCGGAATCCACCCAAATTTGGCCATAATGTGCTAGAACGATGCGTTGGCATAGACAAAGGCCAATGCCGTAACCTTCTGTACCTTCATCCCGTTGCAGGCGGAAGTGGTTTTCAAAAATGCGATCGCGATTCTCTACAGGAATACCAGGCCCAGTATCGCCAATACTAAACTGAACTTTTTGGGTAGTGCGGTGCAATCCGGCGATGCTAATCTTGCCACCTTCTGGGGTGTATTTGATGGCATTATCCAACAGATTCACTAGTACTTGCCGGATGCGTTCTGGATCGGCATATACATAAGGTAAGTCGTTGGGAATATCTGTTTCGACCTCTTGGGATTTGGCGGTGTAGCGATCGCACAATTCTTCTAGTACATCTAAGCACAGTTTACCTAGCTGCACCTTTTGTGGCAAAATTGGAAACTCAGTATCTTTGCCACGACCTACCTGCAAAAGGTCGGTAATCATCCGATCGATGATCTTAGTTTGATTCCGGGCTTGTTTTAATAGATGCGCCGTCAAGGATGGTTTGAGGCGCTGAAATTGGCCTGTCTCTAAATTGTAGTTAGATTGCAGAGTTTCGATGGCGATCGCGGCGGCTGTTAGGGGATTGCGGAGATCGTGTGCCAGCATCGAAATTACCCGATCTTTAAACTGTAGCTGCTCTTGGAGGTTATCTTTTTCTTGTTTTAAGCGAAAAATTTCGTCTGAGAGTCGGATGAGTTCGGCAGAAACAGCAACTGAACGGATAGTGGATTTGGGTGATGTTACCCTAGCAGTATCGTCTATCCGTTCTTGTAAGTCTTCCTGTAATTTCAAATAGGCGTCTACAGCGGTTTGCCAGCGAGGCCACCAGTTTTTCAATTGCGCTATGATATTACTCCCAGCTAAAACCTGTCGTGGTTCCGGGTGAATTTTGATTAAAGCTGGCGTTGCCACCAATTTAAAGTGTTCTGCTAAGTAAGGTTGTTGACCAACATCAATAGTTTGAAGTTCAAAACTATACTCAGCCTGCAATTCTTTTAAGTAAGCACGTATTCGCTGCACCTGTTGGCGGGACTTGGGGCGTCCATCGACAAACAGTAACAGCTGGAGTGGAGCTTCAGAATAAATAGGCTGATCCTGGGAAACTTGCATGTAATCGTGTTTCAGCACTGGTAACAACCCGGTGACGCTTTACAGAAAGTAAAAAGGACTGACGGTTGTCGATGGTCGTTGTTTTTCTTCTTAATATCTATTTTAGATTTTCATACTCCTATCCGATCTGCGTTTTTGACATCAGACATATCTTATTCAGCCTTTTGCTCCCGTTTGGTTAACTTTATTTTCAAGAAACACCAGGCCCCTTAAATAGAAGTCTTAATTTGCCCTGAATCAAAAATTTTCGCCAGAGCTGGGAGGTGAAAGGTTTAATGCTATGTCAAATCGGCTAGTGCAGCACTATGTCAATTTAAGTACTCGCTTTAAGCAAGCGATCGCCCAAGAAAACACAGATGCTAATTGTATCTAATCTATCAGGAAGCTGTTAACTGTTCAGACCAAGTTTGTAGAGGTTTTTTTTCAACCGCCAGTGCATTTGATGAAGTGTCTTTTTTGCCTCAAGCCAATCATTAACTAGGATTGGGAAAAACAGCCATAGCTAACTATGTACTACTTCTATAACTTGCGAAGCGCACCTTCCAGCTTTCCTAAAAGAACCACAGCCCTATCCCAGAATAACAGGGGATGGGTTGATTGAGGGAAAGTTTTGGATAACATAGAGGCGATCGCGCACTTTTAGAGGAAGCACTCACTGCTTTTGAGGCTGTCAAGAAACCCTTGACTACAGCACAAGCAGCACTTTCTCCAGAAAATCAATTTAGAAATACTAGGGAAACTGCTGCGACTCTTGACTGCTTTACTTATTTGCCCCAGTCGCCAAGAATAAAGAACTTACGCTAATTTCCTGGAATTGTTTAACACTGGCATTTTCCAGAGCTTGCCTTACTCACCTTGCCATCGTCAGATGAATAATTTCCAGAATCGATTGTCAGCCAGTGTTAGTTAACTCGATCTATTCCCCTCTTTGAGTGAGGCTAAAGGGGGCTTTATTCCTAGTCTATCACTTCTAGTTGATTGGCGTAGGCTTTGCCGGCCGTAGACATCGCATTACAACTAGTCCATCTGGAAGTAGATTCCAGCTTTTGCTAGCTAAACTGTTTTTTGACCATTTATCAATCGGTTATCTGCTCTACAACTTGGATGTTTAGATAACTATCTGAAAAATTGGTTTACAATCAAGTATCGATCGGTTTGTAGTTGGTGCCTCTAATCTTCATCTAAAGACTAAAGTCCTTACTACAAACTCCAAACTCATAAAACTCTCATCTAGCAAGCATTTCAGATTTATTTATGTTTTTTCTCAAAGATGTTAGTTTTTCAGAATTTTAGGGAACTCTATAAATAAGCATAGGAATTATCAAAACCTAATGGCTGTAAAACGAAGACAATACGGTAGCTTTTGCTACCGTTTACTCATTTTTGAAGATATCATCACCAAAATAGACATTTAGGAAGAAGACGTAGTAAGTCGGTAGTGTCTTTTGGTGATATGAAGAGTCAGAGGAGAGCAGGGCAATAAAGGAGAATAACCATGTTCCGTGCCTCATTCCCATTTAATGGACAGTCTGCGCTAGGGTAGGAATTGAACTCAATTTGTGATTTCCTGTGCTTCCCTGTAAACGTCCAGCTGTATTTCTAATTTGGGCTGTTATACTCACTTCGTTAACAGCCTGTGCTAATAGTCCAGTCGCCAAAAACCTTGAGCAATCTTTGGCGGCAGATCCGAAACTGCAAAGCGATGAAGTTGTCTTTGGAGAATCTCAAGGTAATCAACCGCAAGCACAGCAAAATGAATCAGCAGTTCAGTTACCATCCGATTTTCCTAAAGATATCCCCTTATATTCCAATGCCAAGCTACAGGAAGTTACACCTGCTAGCGGCTCAGAAAATAAAATCTCAACTCGTTGGTTAAGTTCTGACCCCAGTAATTTTATTGCTAGTTTTTATCGCAGCCAGTTTCAAACAAATAACTGGCAGATTTTACAACAGCCGACAGATGATACAGGAGGAGCTTTTGAGGCACGTCGCAACGATTTGCTGTTGAAGGTTTCCATTCAGCCCAAATCAGTTACTAACGCCATACCTAATCAACCCCAAACAGCCACTGAATTACTGATTGATTACGTACCGAATAGTACTACAACAGCACAACCTACTTCAACTACAAATCCTAACGAAACTGCTAACGCCGTTCCTCAACCAGGAAATTCACAGTTCATTGGCCCAATACCACCCACCAACTTGGCAGCACAGCCACCAAGCACAGCTAATAACCAAACAATCCCTACAGCCATCCCTAAATCTCAGGTATTCAACGATCTGAATAAGGCACCACAGGAATGGCGGCAACATATCCAAGACTTGGCTGCATTAGGTGTTTTATCTATAGAAGCAAAGACAACTAAGAGCAACTCCACTACCACAACTAATCAGTTTGAACCCAGTAAAACCGTTACACATCGGGAATATGCCCGTTGGCTAATCGCTGCTAACAATGCTGTATATGCCAACAATCCAGCTAAGCAGATTCGCTTGGCATCAGAAAGTACTCAACCAGCTTTTAGTGATGTGTCAGCAAAAGACCCTGATTTCCTCGCAATTCAGGGATTAGCTGAAGCTGGCTTAATTCCCAGTCCTTTGTCTGGAGATTCTACAGTAGTTTTATTTCGTCCTGATGCACCTCTAACGCGGGAACAGTTGCTGCTGTGGAAATTACCTTTAGATAGTCGCCAAGCTTTACCCTCTGCTAACTTAGATGCGGTCAAACAAACCTGGGGTTTCCAAGACGCAGCGCGAATTGACCCGAAGGCTTTAAGAGCAGTGTTGGCTGATTACCAGAATGGCGAACAATCGAATATTCGGCGGGTGTTTGGTTATACGACTCTGTTTCAACCCAAAAAACCAGTAACTCGTGCTGAGGCTGCTACGGCTTTGTGGTATTTCGGTAGTCAGGGTGAGGGTGTTTCGGCTACTGAGGCTTTGAAATTAAAGCAAAGTTAAAGCTATGCCTACGACGGTTTACCTAATTTAGTTGCGGTTAGTCCAGCATCAGCATAAAAATAGGCAATTCCGTCCTTTAAGATATAAATTTTGCTATTTCTTTGTAATACACCTATTTTTCATCAAGAAAATGTAAATCTCAGTGTTTTAAGCGTTTTTACCTGTGTTTCATAAATTTTTGAGGCATAGTTTAAGTGAAACAACGTAAATTAACTCAACAGACGTACTTAATTTTGAAGTATCTCAAAAGAGTAAGTTGTGAGACTATCGCCCTTTCATTGCTTTTAAACAAGTTAAAAAGACCACAGGTAAAACAAATATGAAAAAACAAGCTGTAGCAGCAGGATTTGTTCTATTTTCTTTCATGTTGCCAACCAAAGCTTCGGCTGTGAGTTTTGATCGGCTTTATGTATTTGGCGATAGTCTTTCTGATACAGGCAATATATATAATGCCACCGGGAAAACATTCCCTCTAAGCCCACCTTACTTTGAAGGACGTTTTTCCAATGGGCCGCTCTGGGTGGATTATCTCGGAGATCAGCTAGGGTTAAAGCCTACTTTATACACTACTCTTCCTTCCACACCTGCTACCCAAGGGATAAACTTCGCTTTCGGTGGTGCTAGCTCTGGTTCAGGTAACGCTGTCGTTCCTAATGCAAATTTACCGGGAGTACTCCAACAAGTCCTTGGTTTTGCTGGAACTCTGCAAGCAAATAATCAAACTGCTGACCCAAATGCACTTTATACATTGTGGGGAGGTGGGAATGATTTCCTTTTTCTTAACCCCGAAGACTCTACCACGCCAATCAGTAATATATCCCTAGCGTTGAATACTCTGGTTGGAGTCGGCGCGAAAAATATTTTGGTGTTTAACTTGTCAGATTTGGGAAAGATCCCAGCAGCTACAATTGACGCTCGCAACCCTACAACCCTTAGTAAATCGACTAGTGAGTTTAACTTGAGTTTAGCACAAACTGTGAACGCTTTGAGTCAAAACCCAAATCTCAACATCATTCCTATTGATACTTTTTCTTTATTTAATCAGGCCAGTGCATTAGATTTTACGAATGTAACCGAGTCTTGTCTATCTAGGCTAGATATATGTAACCCAGCTAACAACAAGTTTCTCTTCTGGGACGATTTCCACCCAACGACTGCTGCTCATAAGTTAGTAGCAGACGCTGCACTGGCGGCGATTGAGGCTAAGTCTGTTCCTGAACCTTCGATAAACTTGGGGATTTTAGCCCTTAGTGTTTTTGGTGCGGTAGGAGTGTTGAAGCGTCAACAAAAAAGGTCAGCAGGCCGGGTTATCGATGCACAATTTTCTCATATAACAGTTAAAAACTAAACTAATTGATGTGAGATTGCGATCGCTTATTAGAAATAATTGAAAAATGAGCCATGCACCATTCTCCGAGTGGTGCAGAAGCTGAGATTAAGCATTTGTTGATGTAAGGACTTGCGGCGCTGGATGTAGAAGTCTGATGCGTAACTTGCCGTCGTAGACATCGTTTTCACACCCATTTGGCTAGATGCTTGATTTATGTCAAACTCTAATTATTGAGCAATACTTTCATCAAAGCCGATGATGGGATTTGAACCCACGGCCTGCTGATTACGAATCAGCTGCTCTACCACTGAGCCACATCGGCGTACACAATCTAAGAGTATAACATGATTTAATCATGGTAGATCAAAATCCTAAAAATCGCCTTAATCCTGAACTGTATGCCAGCCTCAAAGCAGAAATAGCCGCTCCTTATCGGGGCTTACGACAATTTTTCTACATCGCTTTCGCTGCTTCTGGTTCGCTCGGTGCATTCGTATTTTTCTTCCAAGTGCTTGCCGGACGAAATGTTGAGAGTGCTTTGCCTAGTTTAGCTCTCCAAGTAGGAATAGTTGCCTTAATGGTTTTCCTCTGGCGCTGGGAACAGCGTCGGCAACAACGCCCCCAATCAGGTAAAAATCCTAATTCCTGAAGGAAGAAATTTTAGCTAGTTAATTTTTGACTACTTTCTTTTGATCTATCTTTATATTCTTCAAATTTATTAATGCTTTTATGAAGATTAAAATATCAAGAAAGAAAAAATAAAAAAATTATTAGGAAATCCTAAAAAGCAAAAATTTCTGAGAAAATAGAAATCATTGAAACGGGGTCAGCCAATATAAAGACCCTGACCATAAACCCAAGAACATTCAAATGGGGTCAGCTATATTTAAAGACCCCAAATTTTATGTTTAAAAACTCCCAAATTTAACAAAACTCATATTAATTGGAAGCGCCAGACTAACAAATTATTAGTTTGGCGCTTCTAATTTGTTAACTAGGCATTTACTGGGCTGTTACCAAATAGGATGAAGGAATTGGTTGAGCACGTCCAGCATTGACGAGTGCCTGGTAAACAAAGGCAGCAACCTCGGCTCTGGTTGCCTGACGATTAGGATTGAGTTGCTTCACTGTGGGATAGTTGATTACTAGTTGCCGTGCAGTTGCCGCAGCAACAGGAGCGATCGCATAATTAGGAATCTGGGCAGCATCGGTGTAAAAGGAAAGGACATTCTGATTACTCGCAGTTAAGCCCAAACCATTAGCTAAAGCGACTAACGCCTGTACTCTAGGAATTTGCTGCTGTGGCTTAAAAGTGCCATCAGGATAACCAGAAACAAATTCACTCTGGTAAGCAGATTGAATTGCAGCATAAGCCCAAAAATTGCTTGCTACATCCTTAAATTTAATTGCTGCGCGTTTGGTTGGTGGTGTTAGGGCTTTAGTGACAATAGTGGCGAATTGAGCGCGGGTTACAGGATCATTTGGTTTAAAGCTGCCATCAGGAAAGCCCGCAATAATATTTTGGGAGGCTAAAGCTTCGATGTAGGTTTTTGCCCAGTAATTTGCTGGCACATCTTTAAAGGCGACAGGCCCACCAGGCGGTACATCAACAGATCCGGCAACGAAGTTTACTGAGCCGAAAATCTTTTTCTGATCAATATCGTTGCCAATAGCGAGAATTTGACCTGTTTTAGTCGCGTTGTTCACATCATAACGAGTGTTATTGCGAATAAGATTGCCACCAGGATTTTCGTTAGTGCCAAGATCGGGTAAAGCACTAACTGTTGCTACAACTCCATCCCGCTTATTGTTTTGAATGACATTCTTACGCAATACCGGCTTCGCTGACTCTGAGATAAAAAGACCGTCTTGATTTTCGATAATTTGGTTTTCCACAATTAGGGGTGTGGAAGTCCCACCGATCGCTAGACCAAAACCAGTATCCTGAAATAAGTTATTCCGAATTTCTCCTTGGGCAGTTTTAGCAATTGAAATGCCATTGCCTTTGTTTTGCACAAAGAGATTGCCTTCGACTTTGGGATTGCCTGTACCCGTGACAAAAACACCCTCTCTGGCACTGTTAGTAAAAGTACTGTTTTTGATGATGGGATTAGTTGATTCCACCCACACAGCCGTACCCCGGCTATTTGGGTTGGTGACGGTGACACCAGTAATAGTGGTATCTTGTCCAGCAAGGATTGTAATGTTCTGTTGGGCAAAGGTGCGGCTAGTGTAGAAACCTCCACCTGTAATCAATATCGCCTGACCTTTTGTAGCTTCATCACCCCGCAATGTCACCCCTGGTTTAAGTAAAAGCGGGAAGGTTTCACCACTTTCTTGGTTATAGTTACCAGGTGCTAATTGAATAACAGCGCCTGCTTGGGCTTGACTGAGAGCAAAACTGATACTTTTGTAGGGTGCAGCTGATGTTGTACCAGCACCAGCCCTATCTGCACCAGTTGCTGGATTAACATAAATCGCTGCGGCAGTTGCAGGAGCTTGCGCTATACGAGTTGGGGCGATACTTTCTGGGTAAGTCGCACCAGCATTAACCTTACCCTGTAGTAGTATTGACCCACCAGAAATAACAAGCATTGCCGTTAGTCCGGCTCCTACGCGCAAAGTATATTTGAGATGACTGCTAGAAAGAAGGCGAAAATTTTTCGCTAGAGAAATGTGATAACCCCGATATTTCATTTTTTGAGTCTGTGATGTGCTGAATTACAGTATGTCGAACAAGGTTAAAGGTGCAGCTTTGTAGCTGCTGTAAAACCCATGCAAACTATACTGGATGATTAGCACTGATTCAGCTAAATTCCTTAGATAGATCACAGAACTTATACATTAGTTATATTTAGGACTTACGCACAGGTCACGGAAAAGAAAACCACAGACGACTTAGGGGAATAAGAGTTAGAGAGGTTTTTTGCTTAAGTCCTAATCTTGTGTGATTCAGAAAATTTTCTTATAGGCACTAAGGGGATGAGGCGATTTTTAGTATTTCCTAAAGCTAGATGCCACAACTAATTCTGCTGAAATACGATCGCACAAAAAGCAAACCTATTGGAAATGGGAAGAAATGCGTTTTAATTTTTTGGGGCTACGTCGCCTCTTACTTTTAGTGGGTAGTATCTGCCTTCTATTTTTGTCCACTCCTGCCTTTGCTGCGGAACGAGTAGTGCTGAAGTATGGTATCTTCCGTGAATCACTTTCTGTAGAGGAAATATCCACCTTTGCCCAAACAGGTGAACTCTCACGTTCACTAAGAGTGAATTTAGCTTTGGCGCGACAAGACCCCAAAGCGATTCGCCAGTATTTAACCAGGCCAGTGAAGGTAAACCCTGTATTTTTAGATAGAGTGCTGAATAGCCAGATTGGTAATATTATTTTGGATCAAATTAGTCAAGTTATTTCTACACCGTCTCAAAGAGCAAATTGGCAAGCTTTACGAGCTGCTTTGGTACTTTCTGCGAATCAAGACGGGCAAGTGTCGCTGATTGAAATTATTAAAAATTATCCCAAAAATGAAGTGGAAGTTGATGGCGGTCGCTTGCAGGGTGCATACCTTCAACTCCGCCGCTTGCAAACAAACCTACAAGATTTATTTGGTCTTTAGTAAGCTAAAGTTTCTAAAGTTTCTCGTAAATATCGCTGTACCTGCTGTTCCAAGCGAATTCCATGCAATTGAGCATCGCGTTCTAGTTGCCAACGTTGAAAACCTGAACTAGTGGAGATCGCACATTTGAGGCTATACCAAATTTCAGTATCGGCAGAAAATTGGCGATCGCTAGAAGCTGGAATTTGAGCCATAGTTCCTAATTCCTTTGTTTTAAGTTCAAGGGTAATTGGGCATTGGGCATTGGGCATTGGGCATTGGGCATTGATTATTAATTCATCTCCCCCTGCCTCCCCTGCTCCCCCTGCTCCTCTGCTACTTATTTGTAGCCCTTTAAAGTTAAATAATATACTTCACGGGCTGCTACGAATCTGTATTGATCTTAAACAAGGATTGTAATAATCGAGGCACGATTTGATTAACTCGCACCCCTAAAATTGTGAAATCTTGCTTAATCTTTTCTAAAGATAATGGTTCTATGCCAGCAAATTCTGTGTCATTAGTCACCAAAACTCGCATTACACTCACAGGTATTTGTAAAAATAGATTGCCACCCAAAAATGCTAATCCCGCCAGCACTAGTGCAAGGCTGCGCCATTGTGGGAGAAATTTCGCTGAATTTGCTACTAATGGGGCAATTTGGTAAAGATACCACAGTATCCCAACCGACAATACTGCTGCCACCAATGCCAGGATACGATTTAATTTTGTATTAATTAAACAGAGAATTTTTCGCTGCCGCTCAGTCAGATTTTCTGGTTTTTGGGCTATTCCTAAAAGAGCAAATATATAAAAAGGGCGACGCAACTGCATCCATAGCAGGGGCAGAACACCAATGGCGGCAACTAACAATAGCTCCATCCAAACTGGTAAAAATGGCTCGCCTACAGACAAGAACAATAAGCAGAGTACTAAAAAAACAGGCAACGTCGCTAATCCAGCGACGTGAATCCACAAAATAGGTTCAGAGCGAAATGAATGCATATTATAAAAAGTTGTGAGTTAAGAGTTAGGAGTTAGGAATTAGCAGCCTTTAACTCCCAGCTCCTAATTTATCACTCCTAACTTCTAACCATTTTACCCTTAACACTACCTTGTTAAGGTGAGAGTGCGGCGCTTCGTAACCATCTGATAGGATTCGATGATGTCACCTTCAACCCAATCATTGAATTTATCTATGCCGACACCGCATTCATAACCGGCGTTGACCTCACGGGCATCTTCTTTCATCCGTTTTAGGGAATCAAGGACGCCTTCAAAGATCACCTTACCGTTGCGTCGTACTCTGACTTTGCAGTTGCGAACTAGCTTGCCAGATTGAACGTAGCAACCGGCAACCGCACCACGACCGACTGGGAAGACGGCACGGACTTCGGTTTGACCCAAGGGTTCTTCCACCAACTCTGGTTCCAAAAGACCTTCCAAGGCATCTTGGATATCTTCTAGGAGTTTGTAGATGACGTTATATTCCCGGACATCGACACCTGCTTCATCGGCGGCTTGTCTAGCGCCACTGGCAAAGGTGGTGTTGAAGCCGATAATTACAGCGTTACTGGCAGCGGCCAAATCAATATCTGTCTCGGTGATTTCCCCAGCAGTAGCCAACAACATCCGAATTTGGACTTCGTTTTGCGGGATTTGCTTGAGCGCTCCCACAATGGCTTCTACCGAACCTTGTACGTCTCCTTTCAAGATCAAGTTGAGTTCTTTCAACTCGCCTTCTTGTGCTTGAGCCGACAGGGTTGTGAGGGTAACACGTCCCTGTAACAGGCGGGATAGGCGTTGTCTGTCTGCGCGATCGCTAGCGAGTGCTCTGGCTTCTTTTTCGTTCTGGAAGACCTCGAACTCGTCGCCGGCTGCTGGCACATCACTTAAACCTAGTACCTCGACAGCAAAGGAAGGAGAAGCAATGTCTACTCTCTTACTTCTGTCATCCACCATCGCCCGAACTTTACCAAAGGCCGAGCCAGCTACCAATATATCTCCCACATGCAGGGTGCCATTCTGAATTAGCAGGGTAGCAACTGCTCCCTTAGCTTTATCTAGATGTGCTTCAATGACAGTTCCTTTGGCGTTACGATCTGGGTTGGCAGATAGTTCTGCAACCTCTGCTACCAACAGAATCATCTCTAAGAGCGTATCCAGATTTTCACCTCTGATGGCGCTCACGGGAACCATGATTGTCTCACCGCCCCAGTCTTCTGATGTCAGACCATACTGGGTAAGTTCTTGTTTAACCCGCTCTGGCTGTGCCCCTTCTTTATCAATTTTGTTGATTGCAACTACAATTGGTACTCCCGCTGCTTGGGCGTGGCTAATGGCTTCAATGGTTTGGGGACGGACACCATCATCAGCAGCCACTACTAAGACGGCAATGTCTGTTACTCGCGCTCCTCGTGCCCGCATAGCCGTAAAGGCTTCGTGACCAGGAGTATCGAGGAAGACTATCTGCTGAGGTTTGCCCTCATGTTCCAAATCTACATGGTATGCACCAATGTGTTGAGTAATACCGCCAGCTTCGCCAGCAGCCACTTTGGTTTTGCGAATTGAGTCGAGCAGAGTTGTTTTACCGTGGTCTACGTGACCCATAATTGTCACGACTGGCGGACGGCGGTGGAGATATTCTTGGTCTTCTGCACCGACCATTTCCGTGATTTTCCGAGCTTCTGCTTCTCGTTCGACGGTTTCAACTTCTATTTCTAGTTCTTTTCCTACCAGGGTAATTGTGGGAATATCTAGATTTTGAGTGATACTCACCGCCATACCTTTCAGGAACAGGATTTTGACAATCTCTGTATCGGCAACACCTAATACGTCAGACAGTTCTTGCACTGTCAATGGCCCTGTGATCGTCACTTTTTCGGGGCGATCGCGTTTTGTCTCGGCTTCTTGGCGACGGTTTTGGTGATGGTCGCGCCCACCAGATTTGGAACCAGACCTAGAACCAGACTTTCTGGCTCTTGCAGTTGGGGCGCTAGCAAGGGTTGCACCTGGCATCTGTACCGGTCGAGTCGCTTTCGGTTTGGGAGGACGAGCGATAGAAAGGCTGACTTGGACTGTGGCTGGTGAATCTATATCGTCATCATCCAGCAAATCTTCTTCAAACTCATCATCAAGTATGGGTTTGATCCGCTTGCCTTTGACGCCAGCTTTTGCCTTCTCTTTAACTTCGTCAATTATTTCCTCTTCTACCCACTTTTTGCCGCCTTTGGTTGGTCGAGGCGGACTTGGGCGTTTCAAATCCAGGAGATCCGGTGTGACTGGTTCATCACCCAATCCTTGAGATTTGCCCGCTATGCCTGACATCTGTCTTGGTGGAGTAGCGATTGGCATTGCGGCTGCTACTGCTTCACCTGGACGTGCCGGTCTGGGTCTTTGTCCCTCTCCCAGTTGTGATGGTGCAGATGGTCTATTGCCTCTCTGCTCTGGTCTGCTGGGTGCAGGGGTAGGACGACTTGTCCTTTGTGGCGCACCTGGTGCAGACTGGTCTGTTGGCAGTTTAGCGACTCTTGGCTTAATTTGCTCGCGATCGCCTTCTGCGGGACGTAGCCGTTGGTCGCGTTTGAGGATCGGTTTATCTGCCTGAGATACTGGCTGCTCATCTACCACCTGGGCAACTTCTGCCTCGGGTCTGGCTGGAGGAGCAACTAGTTGTGGTTTGATCGGTTTTTCCGATTTCGGTCTCGGCGGAACTGTTTTTTCCGGTTTTTGGGATGCTATTTTCTCCGGTGCCGGATTTGGATTAGGCGTTTGTTCCAAGTCAGCGATCGGAGGTTGCTCTTGAGTCTCAGATTGAGTCCGGGGCACAGGTCGAGATGGTGCTGCCGGTTTCAGAGGTGAGACTGGTGTAGCGAAAGGCCGTGGAGGAGAGGGAGGATTAGCTTCAGACAAGGCAGCTTGGGTATTGTTAGCAAGTGACGCCTCTGGGGCGTTGGGAGTAGTATTTCTCAATATTTTGGGTTTGCGTATTTCCAAAATTTGCTGTTTGTGGGGTGCAGCAGGTCGGTTACGTCCGCCGTTGGGTGGTGAATTTGGCTTATGGCTGGTTGTACCTAGTTCCTTTTTGGCAGACACACTCGTAGCTGCAAGCTTTTCTGCTGCCGCCCGGATGTTTTCTGCCTCGGATTCTGAAATTGTGCTGCTATGGCTTTTGACCGCAATATCGAGCTGGTCGCAAATTGCTAGTAGCTCTTTGTTATCCAAATTCAATTCCTTTGATAATTCATAAATTCTAACTTTGCCGTTGGTCATCCACTCTTCCCCTTTAATTTACAGTTTTAGCGGATGGTTGCCTGGTTTGCGACATCTCCATCCTTGGATTACTGTTTTTAGACTGCCGTTCAGTTTTTGCCGGTGCCTCCAATCAGGAAAGAGAGATGTTTCGGTTTAATAATGGCATCCCCACCAGGAATGATGGTTGAGGGATACCCATAAAAATTTCTTAAATAAAAGATTTTTATAGGAACCCTTGACGCCGAACTGCGCCTGAGCGCTACCAGGTTGCCATTTTGGAGTTTCTTGTTTTGTTGATTCTGAGTCTTCCACAACACAATCGATTACATCTTGTTCTGGGAATGTTGCCTCGCCCCTCGTTATTGGAGAGCCGAATGCCTTTTACACCCATTTACTATTTTGCCACTAACCTTAACGATCGACGGGGAGTGTGATGAAAGCGCGACTTCGGCTTTCGACACAATTCCTCTAATGATTACGTCACAAAGTTGTTCCAACTAAATTTGGTTTTGGGTATTACTGCGGGCTAGACGTTGCGACAAGCTTTGGTACAGTGCTTCTGGCACTGATGCATGTAGCGATCGCCCTAGTCGATTTTTTTTTTGAGCCGCTTGTAAGCAACTCGTTTCTGGACAAATATAGGCAGAACGCCCCATGCCCTGATCCAATTGTACCTTTCCATCGGGAAAGACGCGGACAATCCGCCAAAACTCATCTTTTGAGCCTACTTTACGACAGCTAATACAGCGCCGATAATTTGGTTTCATCGGTTCTTTGCGATCTCAGTCCAGGATAATGGAAGTAAAAAGAAGTTTATTATTACTATTTTTTACTTATACCAAGTAGCTTTTGAGACTGAGACTACAATCTTACAGTATCAAAACTTTACAAAATTAATCAATTATTCATCATCGTTATTATCAAAACTATCTTCCTCTTCTAATTCGTTCTGATTTTCATCCTCGAATTCTTCTTCATATTCAAGCTCGTCTTCTTCTGATTCCTCTGATTGATATTTTGTTCTGACTGCTGCAAATTTGGTATCCTCTGCTGCATAGTCATACTTAGCTTTGTCTTTGATGTCTATTTTCCAGCCAGTCAGACGGGCTGCCAAACGGACGTTTTGCCCTTCCTTACCAATGGCCAAACTCAATTGATCTTCAGCTACAAGTACGTGAGTTTGACGCGATTCTGGGTCCATTAAGCGTACTTCATCTACCCGTGCTGGACTTAAGGCATTAGCAATGTATGTTGCTGGGTCTGGCGACCAGCGAATTACATCTATTTTTTCACCGCGTAATTCGTTGACTACCACTTGAATTCGCGATCCCCTGGCTCCAATACAAGCGCCTACTGGGTCTACATCGCGATCGAGAGTATCTACTGCTATTTTAGTCCGGGGGCCGACATAACGGGAAGGGGGGTTAGCCTCCCTCGCTACGGCAACAATCCGTACCACTTCATCTTCAATTTCTGGGACTTCGTTGGCGAAAAGATAAACTACCAAACCAGCATCAGCACGAGACACAAGCAACTGTGGCCCTCGTTGCTGACCTTGGGAGACTTTTTTCAGATATACCTTGAAGGTGGCATTTGCCCGATAATTATCGTTGGGTAGCTGTTCCCGCTTCGGTAATTCGGCTTCTACTTCTGGCTGACCAAAATTACTGGTGACTGCCAAAACCACTGATTGCCGCTCAAACCGCAGGACTCTTGCTTGCAGGACTGTTCCTTCTAAATCTTGGAACTCTTCTTGCACCATCTGGCGCTGTTGATCCCGTAATTTTTGCGCCAATACTTGCTTGGTTTGCATCGCCGCCATCCGACCAAATTCTCCTTGGTCGGGGGTAACATCCAGCACCACAGAGTCCCCTAACTGTGCTTCGGGAGCGACTTGTTGAACTTCGTCTAGGGAAATTTGGTGGTCTGTGTTATCTACTTCTTCGACAATAGTTTTGGTGGAAAGAACGCGAAATCCTTCTCCTTCAATATCGAGTTCTACTTCAAAATTTTCAAAATAATCTTCGTCAAACTGTCTGCGCTCTAAATTTTGGGCGCGGCGATAACGTTCATAGCCTTTGAGTAGGGCTTCTCTAATCGCTGATTGAACTGCAAGCCGGGGTAAATTGCGATCGCGACTTATACTTTCAATTAATTCTTTTAATCCAGGTAAAGTAACCATTGACATAAGCAATCTCCTTTAAAAATTAGGAACTAGAGACTGGGCGTTGGGCGTTGGGCATTGGGCATTGGGCATTGGGAAGAGGACAAGGTGACAAGGAGAATTGGGGACAAGGGGAAAAACTTGTTGCAAGTTCTCACCTCTTGTCACCTTCTCACCTTGTCACCTTGTCACCCTTGCTCCTCTGCTCCTCTGCTCCTCTGCCCCTCCAATACCTAGTCCCTAGCCTCTAGCCTTAGTAACTTGTTTATCGGCGCTCTTCTAACTGCACCTTAGTAATTAGGGAGCGGGGAATTTCGACTACACGACCTTTTTGGTTTAAGTAAAGTGCTGTCTCATCCCGACGAATCAACAGACCAATCCACTCTTGTTGTCCGTCGTAAGGGGGCGTTGTGGAGATAATGACAGGAAATCCTTTAAAGGAAATAAACTCCCTGTCTGTTACCAGTTGCCGCGAAATACCAGGACTAGACACTTCCAAGACGTATTTATCTGGAACGATTTCCGCAGCATCTAAGGAGGCTTCTAAAGCACGGCTCATCCTCTCACAATCGTTCAACCCAGTGTCTTGCTCAGGATTGCGAATGTCTACCCGCAACACTGGTGGACTTTGGTTGGTATGAAAAACCACGCCAACCACTTCCAATCCCAGTTCTTCTGCCACTGGTGTCGCCAAGTCAATAATTTGTAGAACTAAAGGATGAGCCATGAGAGAATTCAATAAAAAAAGTGGGCATCGACCCACTTCCTGCGATAGGTATATCTTCCAAGAAGTCTTGTGACGAACCAAATGATGATTCGCCTAATTCGAGTTTAGCGCATTTCTTTTATAGTCGTGCATTGGCATTGAGCATTGGGCATGGGGCACTTGTACTGAGCGAAGCCGAAGTATTGGTTATTCTTCTTGTCCCTTCATCTCCCCTGCTCGCCTGCCCCTCTGCTCTCCCTACCCTTCCCGTATTTTTGGGAGAGTAGCGCCTTTATCTACTACTACGGGAACTGATACTTGTGTTCTTAGCTGCCGGGTTTGCTCGATAATTTGGTCTATATCTTCTTGGGATAAACGCTGGACGTAGTTGAGTTTGATTTCCTCTAAGAAGTCAAAAAGTAAACTCTGAATTTCTGAGAGTACATGTTTTTCCTTGATTTGAGATCCCAATACCTTGGTGAAGCTTTCTACTAATTGACTGGTAAGTTTTGCTCCTACAGGGTCTTCAACAGCGCTAACTAAAGTTTTGTAAAGATTAGTTGTGATTTGGGTTGCTAGTTGTTCGCTTAACTGGGTTTGAGCCTGTCCCACGCCAGGGAGATTCTGGAGGTTGCGGTAGACGGGGACTTGATGGAAGACGGTTTCAATGTTGTGGCGCAGAATGGCAACGATCGCAGGTTGGATATCAGGTAGCACTTGGTAGACAATTGTTTTTATTAGAAGACCTGCGATCGCTTCCACTTCATTCACATTATTAATATCTATGTAGGGACGTAAATTTTCTTGTTGCGAGAGCCAGCTTGTCAATTCACCCCGCTGAATTGAACCCTGAACCTGATTAATCACCCTCACCACGACAATTTCTGTGAGTTCTTCGGCAAAATTAGCGACAATCCCCTGATTAAGTTGCTTTCGTACTGGATGCAGATTCAATAACTGCGCTTGATCGAGGCGAATTAATACAGCTATGATTCGCAACCCTCGCCAAAATGGCAGTAGTAAAAATAAATCGTACCAACGCCACAATAGTGCTTCTAACCAGCTAAAACCAGGATGTTGGCGTTTGAGCAAGAAGGTGCGCCCCAGCAATTCTACGCCAAATAAAATCACAAAAAGTAAGTCAATAATCCAGAATTTATCAATAAAATCGCCATTTTCCCCGATTTGGCGGTAGTAGTTACTGGCGATCAAAGGGCGGATGCTTTTGTTAAAAAAATTAATTTCTTCAAGCCAGCTATTTTGTGATAAGTGCGGCTGACTCCAAAAAGTAGCGAAGGACTGTTTTGCAGATTCTTTGCGAATGTGCGATCGCATCCTTTGTTTGATTTTCTCCAGAGTCCCACTCTTATTAGCTCCCGCAAACGGGTTACTGTCAATCATCTCGCTGCTAAGACGACTTATTTGTATTAGCCTGCTATTTACCTGAGGCGACTGTAACCCTGTTTGCCTAACTTGTTCCTCTAATGCGTCTACTGTTTCTAGATAACTTTTTGTATCTCGATGACTTTCAATACCTTTGATTGGGTCATAAATCTTAGTAATTTGAGGAACTTTTCGCAAGTAGAAATCTCGCCAAGGTACGTAACTTAAATCAAACAAAACTAAACTTAAATTTACGGTGGCAGTAATTGCCATAAATCTTTCAAACCAAAGATTACGCTGCTTAGAAGATTTTATATTTCTCATTTTTTGTAATATATGATACTTGTTTGGGTGTTTAAAACATAAACTTTTTCATTTTTATTAATTTTCAGCCCTTTCTAACCAATTACAGCAATTTCCAGTCGAGTAGACCCAGTAGAAGGGCGCATTTGTCGATGGGTGTCAACTTCAGCCCAAAACAAAACCCCTTTAAAACCTCTTTTCCAACCATAGGTTAGAAATACTCCACATTGCAGCACAGCCACAGGTCGAGAGACTGCCTTTCACCTTAAGCTGACACCAATGCACAGATGTGCGTTACACGGCAATTTAGTGTTAAAAGGGTGTATTCGATTCAAATGATAAAATAACCGCTATATCTCTGCCAACATAAGATCATTCTTTTGATAGATGACACAAATTATTTTCTAAATTTTTACCTAAATTTAACAAAAAAAAATCACAACTTGTTCAAAATTCATTAAATAATCGTGAAAAAAGTTATTAAACAAACTTAAAATGCAGCTGTTAACGTTTATGATCCTGCTGATTTAACCCAAAGGAGTTTTTAAGTATGTGGTGTGGGTTTGGAAAATCAAGCGCAACCTTTGCTGTTACTTGCCTGATGACTGCTAGTTTAGTAATTGCAGACACAGGTTTTGCAGCTCCTCAAAAAAGTTATACGCCCCAGCAATTCCGTGAGGTGTTACGGGGATTAGGCTATAACGTCAAGGTAACAAATACTGCTTTGACAGACGAGGAAACTAAAAAGGCAATTCGAGAATTTCAGACTGGTTATAAGCTAAAACCTGTTGATGGCATAGCAGGGCCAAAAACCCAAGATTTTGCTGCTAACATCGTTCAAATTCTGCACAGAAATTTGAATGCAGTGGTGAAGCCAAATCCTCCCCTGCCGCGCGATCATTTTTATGGTTCCCGCACGGAAGAAGTGGTGAAGGAGTATCAGAAGAAATATCAGTTGCAAGAAACTGGAATTGCTAACTTAGCACTCCGCCAAAAGCTGAATGAAGAAGCAAAGACACTCTTCAGCCAGCCGACAACTAAACCAACAACTAAGCCGACAACTAAGCCGACAACTAAACCAACAGCTAAACCAACAGCTACACCAACAGCTACACCGACAGCTACACCAACAGCTACACCGACAGCTACACCAACAGCTACACCGACAGCTACACCGACAGCTACACCAACAGCTACACCAACAGCTACACCAACAGCTACACCCTAGTCCCCACAAAAAACTCCTACCCCAAAACTAGCCTCTCAGGTCATCTGATTTGGTTCCTCTAAGGGTCTGCCCTTGGGTGTAGGTAGAATTGGACGAAGATCGTTGTAAGGCATAGGAATGTACTGCACGCTGGGTCGTCCTCCTTGTGGCTGTGGGTACAGATCCATGAGATCGTAAATAGAATGGGGCAGTCCGACGGTTACGGGCAGCCCCATTTCTGTTGCTTCTTCAATAGTGATGGGATAGTCGTGGGTGACGCGCCCAGTTGTCAAGGCTTCGATAATCGGTTCGATATTTTCTGGCAGAACTTTTTGTTTAGGTATACTGTCTTTTAGCAAAGTTCGTACAAACCGCTGTACCTGCTGAATTGCTTTGCGTGAGAGGTCAGCCATAATTAGGGTTTGGTCATCAATCTCACTCATGGGTTTATCTTCAACTACTTTTAGGATACTGGCTGCGGGGTAATTACCCAGTTGGGGATCAACTGGCCCTAAGACAGCGTTAGCATCCATAATAATTTCATCAGAGGCGAGGGCAAGCATTGTACCGCCACTCATAGCATAGTGGGGTACAAAAACTGTGACTTTTGCTTGGTGGCGAATTAATGCTCTGGCGATTTGTTCGGTAGCTAAAACCAAACCGCCAGGGGTGTGCAAAATTAAGTCAATTGCTACATCTGGCGGTGTGAGGCGAATTGCTCGCAATATTTGTTCTGAGTCTTCAATAGTAATGTAGCGAGATAGGGGAATTCCCAAAAAGCTAATGGACTCTTGGCGGTGAATCAGTAAAATCACCCGACTTTTACGTTCCTGCTGGAACTGTTGTAAAGCACGCAAGCGCCGATATTCTATTTGACGTTTTTGCCAAAGGGGTTGCAAAGAAGTCAGAAGGAGGAAAATCCAGAATAAATCACCAATACCAAAGCCCATATAATTTATTTTTGTTCAAAAATAACGGTTGCCGTCATTATTGTTACAAATTTGAGGCGATCGCAGTTCTATCTGTAGATTTATAGAAAAATTACGAATTATTTACTACCCCCTTCGCCAAATTTTAATAGTGTCGTCATCACTACCGCTAACTAGGGTTTGGCCATCGGGACTGAAAGCAACACATCTAACATAGTTGGAATGCCCTGTAAGTGTGCTGATTTCTCTACCAGTGTGTATATGCCACAGTTTGATAGTGTTGTCCCAACTGCCACTAGCGAGAAATTGTCCATCCTGGCTAAAAGCGACTGACCAAACTGAATCAGAATGACCTGTGAGAGTACGAATTTCTCTGCCTGTATTTACATGCCAGAGTTTAATTGTGTTGTCACCACTGCCACTGGCGATTATTTCCCCATTTTTGCTGAAGGCGATACAGTTGACAAAGAAAGAATGGCCTGTAAGTGTGTAAATGTTTCTGCCTGTGTATACTTGCCACAGTTTAATAGTGTAATCATTACTGCCACTAGCCACTAGTTGTCTATCCTGGCTATTGGTTGCAGGCGTTCTTGGAGAGTAAGCAACTGACGAAACTGGGTCGGAATGACCTGTGAAAGTTTGGATTTCTATGCCTGTGTTTACCTGCCACAGTTTGATTGTGCAGTCAGCGCTACCGCTAGCTAGAAACTTGCTATCTGGACTAAAAGTGACGGAATTCACCCAATTAGCATGACCAGTAAGAGTACGAATTTCTTTACCTGTATTGACATCCCACAATTTGATTGTATTATCCCAACTGCCGCTAGCTAAGATTCCCCGGTTCAGGTCTGCAACTCCCGCAGATTTGCCGGACTCGCCTTGATAAGAAAGGTTTGAAGAGATTGGGCTAAAGGCGACGGAATGAACCATACTGGAATGACTAGAAGACCAACGACCTAGTTGGCGCACTAACTTGCCAGTACCGACTTGCCAAAGTTTGATGGTCTTGTCATTACTGCCACTAGCAATAAATTGCCCGTCTGGGCTAATGGCGATCGCATGAACCATACTAGAATGACCTTTGAGGGTCTGTACACATTGCCAGTTCTGCCGATCTAATACAACAGGTATAGGTATAGGTACAGGTAGTTTCAGTCTAGGCGTTATCACTAAAGTAGATGATATTTTAGTTATATCTTCCCCAGTATCAGGGTTCAATAAATCCAACCACTCTTGCACAGACTGGGGACGATACGTTGACTCCAGATCCATGCCGCACATAATAGCTTGATTTACCCTGTTGCTGATCTTGGGATTAAAATATTGTGGTGGTTCTAAATTGATATTGTGACGTCTATCATCTGCACTAGTTGGTACAACTGCGGTAAGCAAGTTATACAAAGTAGCGGCTAGGGCGTAAATATCAATGTATTCTCCTCGCGGCGCTTCTGATTCATACTGTTCAGGTGGGGCAAAACCAGGAGTACGATACACTGTATGCCTTTGGATCATATTAGGAACAAATTCTCTAGCGATGCCAAAGTCTATCAGCACTGCTTCTAATTTATCAATGCGGATCATGATGTTGCGTGGTTTGAGATCCCGATGCAACAGTCCTTTAGAATGGATTAGGGTCAAAGCATCGCCAATTTGCCGGATGTACAGTAGTGCTTCTGCCTCTGATAGCACCCCTATTCGCCTCAAGCGCTGTGCTAAGTCTTCCCCTTCGATGTAATCCATCACCATGCAGGGCAAATTCCCCTCATCAAAGATGGTTTCTATCTGTACTATATGAGGATGGTGGCACACAGCCAGCCGAACTGCTTCATCACGAAAGTCTTGCCGTAACTTGTTTCGGTGGAGTATCCAGGCGGGGTGATTCAGGATTTCTTCTTTGAGGGTTTTAATCACTCGCTGTTGATTTCGTTGATTTCTGGCAAGATAAGTAATGCCAATTCCGCCTTCACCTAATTGGCCTTCAATAATGTAGCGTCCCCCGAATAAAGACTTTCCTGCATTCCACACCATTAGTAATATTTGACAATTGCTGGTATTTATTTTGGCAAGGTATCAGAACAGCCAACACGAATTTTTGGGAATTCCATTTGAATCGCTGTCGTAGCTTTTTTGCACATAGGTTACTTAGAGAACATTTTCATTAACCTCAATAATTACTAATAGTATAAAGTTTGGATATACCCTCATAGTTTTGGCTAAACCATGCCTTTACATGAAAATATGAAAGTTAATTGCTCATGCTAGAGTAAACAGTGACTTTAGACATATTTGTTCATAATAATTTGACTTGTAGGTAATCTAAAATTATGCTAAAGAATCTCAATTTGAAACAAAAATTTACAATTCTGCTACTGGTAATTTTGACATTTGGTCTGAGCTTGAGTGGATTTACTCTTTCTTCTCTACTGAGGGAGAATGCTAAACAAGATATTAGCTCCACTGGTCTTATGCTCATCCAAACAATGAGTTCTGTTCGTAAATACACCAGTACTCAAGTGAATCCAGAGCTAGTTGATAAATTAGCTACTGAATTTTTGCCGCAAACCGTTCCTGGATATTCCGCACGAGAAGTGTTTGAAATTTTACGGAAAACAACAGACTACCGTGATTTCTTTTATAAAGAAGCAACTCTTAATCCCACAAATCTTCGGGATAAGGCTGACGGTTTTGAGACGGAAATTGTAGAACAGTTCAGAAATAAATCAGACCTTAAAGAAGTTAGTGGATTTCGCTCAATTCCTGGAGGGGATATCTTTTATATTGCTCGTCCCTTAGCAGTTTCTGAACAAAGCTGTCTGGTCTGTCATAGTGTACCTGAAGCTGCACCTCAAAGTATGATTAGTCTTTATGGTGCTGCTAATGGATTTGGGTGGAAGCTTAATGAAATTGTTGGCGCTCAGATTATATCAGTACCTGCCAAGAATGTCATCAGCAAAGCAAATCAGTCTTCCTTACTAATTATCTTGATTGTATCAGCTATATTTATAGCGACTATCCTGTTAGTCAACTTGTTCTTAAATCGACAAGTTGTGATTCCTCTCAAACGCATGACTCGCATAGCCGAAGAAGTTAGTACGGGACATATGGAAGTTGAATTTGAGCAGATGTCTAATGATGAAATCGGTAATTTAGCTAAAGCCTTTAAACGGATGCAGTTAAGTTTAGAAATGGCAATGAAAAGAATCAAACGTACTCAAGGAGGTACAAGCGATTACAATAATTCGTAATAATGCTCTCTACGAGACACTGCATTTAGTTTGCTTCCCCGCAGGGGTACGTGGACTAGCCACCACTACGCTAACGTCAGAACGTTCTGTAAAAGATGTTGCGTTTAGCTTTGCCAAAAAGCCTTGTTGCTTTTATTAGCTCTCTTGACTTAAACTTACAAAATTAGTTAAGAGATGAAAAATTATTCCTCATTTTCATGATGTCTAAATCTCTATGAAAATAAGCTTTTTTTGAATTCAAAAGCTGCTTGAAAGTTAGGAATTTCCTTAGTTACAAGTTCAATAAATTGGTCTGCTGAAATATAAGGATTGTGAGCTAGTATTTCTTCTATAATCAGATTTGCCATTGGGCCGATGTGGTAGGCTAATTCTTGCTGGCAATGTTTGATAAATGCTGGTTGGAGTGAGGATTGTTGTTGCTGTTGTTCAATTCGTCGCCCAGTTTGTGGACTAGTCGGTGAACTAAAAATTGTTTCTTCAGATTGGTTATATGACTGCGATATGGCTGACATAGCCTGAAATTCAGGGTTAAATACCGTGGCTGGCAAATCATCAACCATGATTGCAGAAGACATTTCTACTTCTGGTTCTCCAATACGCTCTAAATCTCTAAGAACTTCGCTGGCTGTTTGGTATCGCTTGTTAGGTCTATCTTCCAACATACAATCAAGTACTTGAGCAAACCCATCAGTAACATAGGTATAATCACGCCAGTTCCATTCAAGTGAGTATTGATCCATTAGTAAAGATGGATCTCTCGCTGTGAGTAATACAATAGCAGTTACACCCAAAGCATAAAGGTCACTAGAGGGTGAACATAAACCCAAACTAATCTGTTCGCGGGGAGCATATCCCACTTTGCCTACAAGGGACATTTTGCCAACAAACGTTACCTGTTGGTTGGAACTTCTCACCTCGTTGATGTCAGCAATTTGCTTGCCTACCCCGAAATCAATCAGCACGGGCAGATCCTTGCCATCAGGTAACATGATGTTGTCAGGAGAAATATCTCGGTGGATGATGTTGTGCTGATGAACATATTCCAAAACAGGCAGCAGATTCTTTAGCCACTGTATAACTTCGTCTTCAGAAAAATTTCTTCCTTGACGTTGAAGTTCTCCTAGCAGTCTTGAATATGTTTTACCGTCAACATACTCTTGTACTAGGAATAGCCGACCATCTCCTTCAAAGCAAGCCAAAAACTTGGGAATTTGAGGATGTTGCAATTGATGAAGAATTTTTGCCTCTCTTTTAAATAAGTTACGATATTGTTCCAGTCCACTTTCACCTGTGCCAATGGGTGCAAATTCTTTGAGAACACAGGCTTCATTAAACCGACGAGTGTCAAATGCTAAGTAAGTTCGTCCCAATCCTCCCTGTCCTAGAAGTTTTTGGATAATATAGCGGTTATCGATTAGAGTTCCAGCAGCTATTTCTGGTCTTGTCATAGGGGACTGTGACATCATCATCGCACTCCTAGCGATTTTGTTATTGATAAATTATCTAATTTGCTGAAAGTCAGAAACTCTAGCAGATAAAGGCTGATAACATCCTTTAAATTGAGGTTAGCACCACTATTGAGTCAAGGAAATACACTTTTCTACAATTTTCTGATGGTCTTGTGTTACCAAATAGACAATTTTAACCTGAGTAGTTTGATCGTACTACTCATACTTAAGTATTTTAGCCGCCGCAACATAATCAGTGTCTGCGGTAATATCTGCAAATGTTCAGGGCATCGCCTTTGAGATTTGCTGCTGAACCTTATTTTCCCCTTAATAACCCAATTGAAACTGAGTTGAGGAACAGTAAGGATATAGCGTGACATCATGGTTTTTCATAAAAACTGAGGTTGCTATAGACTTGCCGAAAGGAATATTATATGTATTTCAAGTGCTAAATATGCGATCGCTCTCAAAAATTAATCTTTCTGAGAGCCAATATCATTATCAGATAGCTGCTTCGGCATTGGCTATCAAAGTTTTTAGTGCAGATAATTTCTCAAAAGCAGAAAATTATACTGCGTATCATAAAAGACTTGTAAAGCTACAACAATTCATCTAGCTCATCAGGATTCACACCTAACTGACGCAAAGTTCTGTTAATTGTTCTACTTTTCGTTTGGTTTGAGCGACTTCTTGTTTCGCTTCTGTAGCTTCTTGTTCCGCAATCATAGCTCGTTCATTTGCAGCAGCAGCTTCCTCTGTGGGTGCGGGAATTAATTCTCCTGTCAAAGTGAACCACCTTAACCACAATCTTTCAATATCTCGAAATGAACCTTGCCATAAGCCTAAACTTAAATCTATCTCTGGCATTAGTAGGTATCCATTAGTCAAATTCATCGGTTCATAGTGACCGCCGACTAACTGAAAAGCCCTAAGTTCATTAGTATAGCGACTAAATACAACATAGTAGGGAATCCGCAAAATACGCTCATAAACTTCCCATTTGCTAGGAGGTTTATCTGTTGAATTTTCTCTTCTTGTGCCTAAATCTTCGTCTTCCGTACCTGGGGATAATAACTCAACAACTACAAAGGGGTTTGCTGGTTCTTGCCAAGTTACATAACTTAAGCGTAAGTCTTGCCCTTTATATAATTTTCCTACGCCTACCACACCAAACCAATCTGGGCGCTTATAACACAAAGGATGCTGTAAATCATAGTAGAGATTAAGGTCAGCCGCACTATAAACTAGTTCTGGATTCCAGTTAATAGGCTGAAAAGTTAAATATAAAAGTAAGGGTTGTAAAAAGTGAAAATCGTCTGGCAATCCTGGCTCCTCTGGGTTGTCGCTTGGTAAATCATACATCGTTGGTAGAGTTTCCCAAGGAGGAAGCGGTGGATCGGATTGAGGGATGTAATGAGGAGAAGAAGTCATAGTAAAAATTGGGTTTGATATTTTTCGGCTATTACTTTTATGGCTCTACTGTAATGATTATGCTAAATTTACAGCTTCCAAAAGGGAATATAGCGATCGCTTCATTCAAAAATCCCGGCAATTTTGGATAAAAGGAGGTTTTCATCCTCCCTCTGAAGATCCACGACAGGAAAAATAGAAACCTTGCGCTGTTCAGAACCCCAACTTTTCAAAAAAGTCGGGGTTCTAAGTTAGATAGGGGTTATTGCGTTAAAATTTGACGGCTTAAAATACTCATTACTTCACCTGGGTTGGCGGTTGGTAGCAGTGGACTCCAATCTCCTACACTGGCATAGCCAATTACTTGCAAGTAGTGAATTGTACTGCTAACGGCTTTGGGAGAACCAATCAGTAGATGCTTAATCGGTTCTCTGTTGGGAAATGGCTGTGCAGTTGATTCCTTGCAGATGGGTGTATCTAAATTTTCACCCAGGTATTGCTTTAACTGTGATTGGGCAGACTTTTGTAATTGTGCCATCATTGTATTTGTCTCCTGATAAAGGGGTTACATAAAGGCGATCGCATTCTTCTTTCCGGGATTAGGCGATCGCCTTTATCATGTCTTTGTGTTAAGGTATAAAATTATACTTGTTAACTACAAACTTGAAAATTATTAATCATAATTTTCAAGTTTTAACGGGTATAAATTAGCCTTAGCTTTGGTAATATTAACAATACTAATTAACAAAAACACTCTCAACTTTTGGCTGTAATTGGTATTATTTAAAACTTCATCTTTCTAAAAAAAATGCTAGATTTAGCAAATTTTTCGCTAATCTAGCAAACCTAAATTATTTACAGGAAGTCTAATCTTCTGGCTCAATGCCCGCCCCCCGCAATTGTGCTGCTAGTCGTTCAGCACGTTGTCGTTCTTGTTCAGCGCGATCGCGTTCCTGTTCGGCTAACTCAGAACCCCAAGGTAGAAGGTTTCCTTGTTCATCCCACCACCGTAACCACTTTCCTACACGATTTTCACGAGTACCTTGCCACACCCCAAGGTAAAGATTCATTTCCGCTATCCAGTAACGTTGATTTTCATCAGGCTCTTGCAAAATATACTGTTCGTTTTGTAAGCGATACATCTCGAAACTACCACTGTCTGGCTCAAAAATGATGTAGTTTGGTACTTTTAAGATGCGCTCGTAGAAAAACCATTTTCCTGGGGGATATGTCGCTTTAATAGAATATTCTGTTTCCTGTGTATCGGAAACAAATTCCATCACAATTACGGGAATGTCACCTTGTAATTGAGGTGTGTAACTGCGTATTACTTCTTCTCTACTAACATTAATTTTGGCAATGAAAGCCCAATCAGGAGCTTTAATGACCATTTTGTTGTTTAGAGTGGCACAAATGCCGTAATTAGTTGTTGTTAGGGCGTTAGCTGAAATTTTTCCGGCTAATTGTAGGCTTTCTGTGAGTGCAGCGGCTAAGGCTGGTTGGTTGATGTTGTCCACTGGATCGTCGGGGAGTTTGTAATCATCGGGTAATTTTTCCCAAGTGATTTGGTAGTCTTGGGTGAGGGCTGTCATGGGTTTTCCTTTGGTGTGTAAAAGGGATTGGTGATTGGGGACTGTTTTCTTAATACCCAGTACCCAGTACCCAGTAGTTACTCATCTTCATCAGGTTCTAAATCGTCGGCTGTCAATTCTTGATGGGGGATGGCGGCGATAATCGCATCTATGACTTTGGATACTGGCAATATCTCAATATTTAAGTCGGGAAATTTTGTTCCTTTTGGCACGATCGCTCTTTTAAATCCCAACTTAGCTGCTTCTTTTAACCGCAGTTCCATTTGGGAAACCGATCGCACTTGTCCACCTAGGCCAACTTCACCGATTAATACTGTACCGGGATCGACGATGCGATCGCGGAAACTGGCAACGATCGCGATCGCTATTCCTAAATCTACTGCCGGTTCTTCCACATTCAACCCACCCGCAGAAGCAACGTAAGAATCTAACTTGGACATGGGAATTCCCACTCGTTTTTCTAAGACGGCGAGAATTTGTACTAGGCGGTTGTAGTCTACGCCAGTTCCCGCACGCCGAGGTGAAGGGTAGCTGGTGGGACTCACCAAAGCTTGCAATTCTACAACAATGGGGCGAGTGCCTTCGCAAGCAACCACAATAGCCGTACCTGGTGCGGGATCGTCACGGTTGCCCAAAAATAGCTCTGAGGGATTGGAGACTTCTCGCAGTCCCTCGGCTACCATTTCAAAGATGCCGATTTCGTGGGTTGCGCCGAAGCGATTTTTGACTGTCCGTAATAATCGATGGGAGGCAAAGCGATCGCCTTCAAAATACAACACTGTATCGACTAAATGTTCTAAAACTTTTGGCCCCGCGATCGCTCCTTCTTTGGTGACGTGTCCCACAATCAGCATGGTGACATCTTCGTGCTTTGCCACCTTCATCAATGCTGCTGTACACTCCCGTACCTGAGCTACTGAACCGGGTGCAGAAGTCAACGCTGGAAAAAACACCGTTTGGATACTATCAATCACTGCCACATTTGGTTTGAGAGAATCTATTTCCCGTAAAATTTCTTCTAAATCTGTTTCTGGCAGTACATATAAATCTGCACCAATACTGTCAGGATCTATGGGTAATGTAGGATCTACTACTACTTCAACCTTCTCCTCATTAACCACACTTAGGGGTTTTGATACTCCCAAGCGGGAAGCTCGTAATTTTACCTGCTGTCCCGATTCTTCACCAGTTACGTAAAGGATGCGGTATTTCTGTGCTAATTGATTAGATACTTGCAACAATAAAGTCGATTTACCAATACCTGGATCGCCACCAATCAGCACCATAGAGCCAGGGACAACCCCACCTCCAAGCACTCGATCTAGTTCTCCATAACCAGACTCCCAGCGAGCAATTTGGCGATCGGTAATTTGATCGAATGTTAAAGAGGCTCGCGCTTTGGCTGGTTTATTGTGAGATTTGCCATTGCCTTGAGCGGATTGCCAACTACTCACCCCCCCTCGACTGGGTACATCTACTGAGGATTGAATAGAAATTTGTTCTTCTAGAGAGTTGTAAGTACCGCAAGCTGGACACTTACCAAACCACTGGGGCGATTCTGCTCCACATTCGTTACAAGTGAAAAATGTTTTTGGCTTTGCCATTCTTAAATCTTATTAAATAATCTTAATATTTACTTAATTCTTGAAAAAAACTAGAAACTAATAATAGTGGTATTTAGAGCTTTTTCCAAATCAATTCATGGAATGATATCTTAATATTATGGTATTAAAAATTAATCATGTAAATTTTTAGTCAAGGAGCCTAGAGAAACTTGGAAAGCCATAAAGAAAAAATCTTGGTGGTAGACGACGAAGCCAGCATTCGCCGGATTTTGGAAACACGCCTTTCCATGATTGGCTACGATGTAGTGACGGCTGGCGACGGGGAAGAAGCTTTGGAAACTTTTCGCAAAACCGAGCCTGACCTGGTAGTTTTAGATGTAATGATGCCAAAGCTAGACGGCTATGGTGTATGTCAAGAATTACGAAAAGAATCAGATGTCCCCATTATTATGCTAACAGCCTTGGGTGATGTCGCCGATCGCATCACCGGATTAGAATTGGGTGCTGATGATTATGTAGTTAAACCATTTTCCCCCAAGGAGTTAGAAGCCCGGATTCGCTCGGTGCTACGGCGGGTAGATAAAAACGGTGCTTCTGGAATTCCAAGTTCTGGGGTAATCCATGTCGCTAATATTAAAATCGATACGAATAAGCGACAAGTCTACAAAGGTGATGAGCGCATTCGATTGACAGGTATGGAGTTCAGCTTGTTAGAGTTGTTAGTCAGTCGCTCTGGAGAAGCTTTTTCTCGTTCGGAAATTTTGCAGGAAGTATGGGGTTATACACCAGAACGTCATGTAGATACCCGCGTAGTAGATGTGCATATATCACGTTTGCGGGCAAAATTAGAAGACGATCCTAGCAACCCAGAATTAATTCTCACCGCGCGGGGTACTGGTTATCTTTTCCAGCGGATTATTGAACCAGGGGAGGAGTGAAAATAGTTAACAGTGAGGAGTTAGAAGTGAGGAGTTAAAAACTTTCTTCAACTCATAACTCATAACTCATAACTCATAACTTTTCCTAAGGATGACTAAACCCGATCCTAATCGAATTTTGCGGCGTCTACCCATTGTCGTGGGTGGGCTAGGCGCTGTACTTTTATTGATTAACCGTTTATTGACACCGGAATTAACTCAGTCTCAATCGCGTGGTGATGTAGTGGGTGTGATTTTGAGTGCGGTGTTAATTTTGACGGGTTTAATTTGGCAGCAAGTTCAGCCGCGATCGCCTGATACTGTAGAACTAATTGGAGAAGAAGGTTTTGTACTTGCAGCAGATTTACCCGAAGCCGTGAAAACAGAGCTAGCCTGGGCATCTCATTTATTGTTGACTAATACAGTAACGCGATCGCTTGTGGTTTTTTATCAAGGTAAAGTTTTGTTGCGTCGCGGGATTCTGGGTACTAAATCTGAGGTTGTACCAGGAGTAATCTTAAAACAGGTACTCGAAAAACAAAAACCGATTTATCTAGTTGCTCTCAAAATATATCCAGGTAGGCTTGAATTTGATTATTTACCAGAAAATACTCAAGGTGTAATTTGTCAACCTATTGGCAACCAAGGTGCATTAATTTTGGGAGCAAATGCTCCTCGCAGTTACACCAAACAAGATGAAAACTGGATTGCGGGAATTGCTGATAAATTAGCCGTTACTCTTAGTACTTAGATTGTCAGCTAGTTTAAAAGCCAGCCAATTTTAGTGAGACAAGGGGCTTAAGCCCCTTGTTTGGGAGCAAGCTCGCAGCTAATCGGTATTAGCAAGTCATTTAGTGTCACAAGCGTATTTTAAATTTAAAAATTAAATCTAAAATCTAAAACTTAAAATTCAATCACCAAGAAGTCAAAAAATTCCAACCTTCCTTTTCTTGCGGTGTCTTTTCTTCTTTTTCTTCTAGTTCTTCTGGGATCTTTAAATTTGTCTGTTGAATTAAATTATCATAAGCTCCTGAATCAACCCATTTCAATAACTCGCCAGCCCGCATAACTACCCAAGAAAGCCCAGATTCTGTATAGCTTAATATTTTGGTGACTTTATCCACACTATCAAAGTTATTGGATGCAAACTCACGGGCTTGGATGAGAAAATCTTCAATTACAGCAGTAGTCAAGTACTCATCTGGTAAACCTGCGAGTTTCATTAGTGTAGTAGTTGCTACGTCAATATCCTGACAAGCCAGTAAAGCAGCCCGATCGGCAGTAAACCTAGCCATCATCCGCCAATTATACAAACCTAGTTCCATTCCACCAGCTACCAAGCCACCGACTCCCAGTGTGGTACTACTCAATAAATTTTTCAACGTTGGCATAACAATTGCCATTTGGTGATAAACCATGTGCTGACTTTTGATACGAGCGATTTCGTGTCCGAAAACATAAAGCAACTCATCTGCGCCAAGCCACTCCATTGCATCTAAATTGATACTGACAAGGGGTTTTTCGACGCCAACAATGTAAGTTTCAATGTGACCTGTGCCTCGAAATAGATACAATTCAGGAAGTGGAGCAACATCAAGAATTTGGCAGGTTTCTACAAATGCTTGATGTAATTGGGGGAAATTACGGGGCGAAATTCTGATTTCACTACCAAGGCTTTGCAGTCTGAGTAAGCGATCGATGCCGTATTCGTTAACTTTTTTGAGTAGCAAGGAGACACCGGGCATATTTTGCAAGGAAGCCAAGGCTTTGCGATCGAAGGGGTGTTCGTATGCTTCCGAACTTAGTCCAGTTAATATTTTTCTCGTCATGGGTTTTGAGCTTTTAAATAGCAGTTTAGAAGCATTAGCAAACTTGCACCACAGTGTACTAAGCATTTCTCGCTATCTTACCCAGATAGAATAAACAGTAGGAGCGCGCAGATGTGCATACGTGTCAACTTAACGCTAAACCCGCTTGGTGACAACGTTTTGCCCTCACTCCCATCCGTGAGAGGGGAGCTAGACATTCAATTCCCCTTCTCCTTTGGCAGAAGGGGTTAGGGGATGAGGGCGTGAGGGATTTACAAAACGCCTGTCCGATATAGTTTTCGACTTAAGTTGACACCAATGACAGCTGTCCGCCCTATGAGAAAATTTGGAAATTTACAATTAATCTATGCAAATTATTTATTGGCTATTAATTGCCGTAATGGTTGTGGGTATTATCGGTGCTGTAGTTCCAGCTATTCCCGGTAGCAGCTTAATTTTAATTGCAATTATTATCTGGGGAATAGTTAGTAGTTCCTTTACAGCTATCAAGATTCCACTAATTGTGACAGTTATAGTTTTACTGCTCAGTGTCGGAGTAGATTTTTTAGCTAGCTATGTGGGAGCAAAACAAGCTGGAGCTAGTAAGTGGGGGCAAATTGGCGCAATTGTTGGTTTGGTAGTAGGATTTTTGGGATTATTGCCAACTTTACCTTTTGGGGGCCCACTGTTAGGAATTTTACTAGGCCCGCTTTTGGGAGCAATTATTGGTGAGTACCTGTACCGACGTGAATTTGGGTTAGCAGTTAAAGCAGGTATAGGAATTGTAGTCGGATCTTTGGTTGGAAATTTGATTCAAGGGTTGTTAGCGATCGCCGCAGTTGTAGTTTTTGTTGTAACAACCTGGCCACAGGTATTTGGCTCTTAGCATTTGAAAAATCTTACAGATTTGAGGACAGCGTTAATAGCTAGCAATTAGCTATTTGTTACAAACATTCAATTTGATCGCAAAGACTATCCATAGTAAACAAATACAGTGGTTCCTCTCATAGAAGAAATGGGAGGAACCGTTTTACTAAATATTGGCAACTAGAAAGATTAGGTACACTGCATACTCCATTGATATAAAAATATGGTTGAGCAATATTTAGTATAAAAAAATACTCTTACTTGCTAATACGTAAATAGTTTTTATTAAAGTCAGAGCTATTGCCAATAATTTAAACCCTAGAGAGTAATAGATATACGAAGCGCAGATATGTAAGAAATTAAAATTTTATGAAGACTATTTGTTAGTTGAAGATGTGATGAAGACCACTCAGTAAATATTGCAGGTTCTAAGTCTATGTGATTTTATGGAGATAAGAAATACATCATGCAAGTTTCGCTTTCACTGACAGTATTTTAAATAGATTACTGATAGTAAAAGTCAAGCAATCAATTTCTCTGTTCCAGTTTATTATTAGGACTCTCAAAGGCTCATGATTAATTTTAAATCTAAATTAGTAAACGCGACTCTGGCTGCTACTTTTGCAATCCCCTTGGCTACTGCTGGGATGTTTACCTCTGCTGGTTCGGCTCAAGCTGTAACCTTGAACGGAAGTATTGGTCTTACTGGTACATCTATTGTTCCTAGTGATGGAATCAATCCAGCTACTACCAGTATTAAATTTGTTGATGTTGATGGTATTGATACTGATGGTGATTTTGCAGCCTTCTCACCAAGCTTATCAGGTGCAGGTATTACCATTAACACTCTAAATTTAACCAAGATAGCTAATATATCAAGCACAACAGCTACATATTCTACAGGCGTTTACACTCCGTTCATTAATTTCGGATCGCAAACCTTGGGTAGTACTACTGCGCTTCTCACCTTTGATCTAGATGATTCTGTAGTTACCAGAACTCGGAAATCAGCTACCAATATTAATGACGTAATATTGGATGGGATTACAGGGAAATTTAATTTTAATGGAAAAACTATTGGGATTGGCAATTTGGGTGCTTCTCTTAATGGAAAAACAAGCGAGTACCACTTAACTCTCGAAGCAGTTAGCGTTCCTGAGCCAACCACAATGCTAGGCTTAGGTTTAGTTGGTGCTGGTATGGTTATGTCTCGCCGTCGCAAAAGTATCCTTCAGTAGTCCTATCCTAAATACAAACAAGTTACTTTTAGCAACTAAAAGTAACTCTAATTTCTCTATTCGATCTGGCTGGAATGCAAAATTTACCAACCAGGTCGATTTTTTTATCCCGTCAGAAAAATCTATATTAAAGGTGAATTTTCTTAACCTTAGATAGACTTAAACTGACTGCAAAGAATTTTTGGCTTCGCTTGCGATCGCATCTACTTCATCATTAGCCAAAATTTCTAATATAGATTTGGCTTCTGGATTACCCAAACGAGCCAACGCTTGTACAAGTCTGTAACGAATTTGCCAATCTGGGTTGGTAGCATAGGGAGCCAACAGAGGAACTGCTTGTACATCTCCCAAGTCACCCAAAGAACTAATAGCAGCAGTTTGGACTAATTCATTTTCTGATGAAAGTGCCTCTTTGAGTAGTTCAAAGGCTCGTGGATCGCCCAACTCTCCTAATGTAGCAATAATACTGAATTGTATTAGCCATTCCCCAGTTGTATGATAAAGCTGCTGTAAATCTTCAAAAGCTTCACGTAACTTTAGAGCGCCCAAGCAGTCTGCTGCTGCTGCTTGTACATCTACTTCGGAGTCATGAAGTAAGCGATCGCGCAAAATATCCAAGGATAACTGTAAATCTTGGGTTCCAAGTGTATCCATTTGACTAACTGCTGAGTAACGGACACGGGAATTGCGATCGCCAATAGCACTTTGAATTAATTCAAAGCCAATCGCAGGTTCCAATTCGCGGATTTGATTTACTGCACGTAAGCGATCGCCTAAATCCTCAGAACTGAGCAATTGCTTAACAGACTCCGGAGTAATACTCATTTAGTTATCCTTGATTTTCAAATGTATAAAAAAGACAGACGCGATCGATCGCGTCTCTACTTTTGGCTTTTGTACAGACGCGATTAATCGCGTCTCGATTTTTGACTAATCTTGACTAGCAGCCATAGCCCGAATAATATCACCACGAGTCAGGATACCAATTACTTGACCTGCACTATCAAGTACTGGCAAGCGGTGAACGCTGCGATCGTGCATGATTGTAGCTGCTTCTTTTAAAGTTTTATCAGGGGAAATAGCGATCGGGTTTTTACTCATCACCTCCCCGACAGTTTGCCCTAAAGCTTTGTGTAAATCACGGTCATACGTAGCAGGATTTTTTAAATAGATAACACTATCAAGAAACATAATGTACGCAGGTGGAGTAACACCAGTTTCTTGCCACATCAAATCGGTTTCCGAGATAATGCCCACCAATTTACCGAGATCGTCCACAACAGGTAGTCCGCTGATATGGCGTTCTGCGAGAATTTGGATAGCTTCCTTGAGTGGAGTTTCCTCCCGGACAACAATAGGATCGCGGCTCATCACATCGGCAACGGTTTTAGGCATTTATTTGCTGACACCTTAAATCAAAGTCCCTGCGCCTATTGTAGAAAATTGCGGGACTCAACCTGATGCAATTAATAGATTGTTACGGGATTAGTCATTTGTCATTGAGCATTGGTTATTAATTATTTTCCTCTGCTCCTCTGCTCCCCTGCTCCCCTGCTCCCTGCTCCCTGCTCCCCTGCTCGCTCTGCTTCTTTACTAGTCCTCAGTCACTTTTAATGCAGCAATAATTTGAGTATTTGCTTTCGGAAAAGTAAAATGCTCCAGTTCTTCCAAAGTTACCCAGCGAATTTCATCGGATTCCAAAGGTTGGGGGACACCTGTAAGATGGCGGCAGTGATGTACTGTAAGGGTAACGCGCAAGTTTGTATAGCTGTGGTCAATAGTAATCAGATGCTCTCCCACTTCAATCACTATTCCCAGTTCTTCGGAAATTTCCCGTTGAATACATTCTTGGATGGTTTCACCAGGCTCAATTTTACCACCAGGAAATTCCCACAAACCACCCATTGCTCCTTCTGGACGACGGCGGTCAATTAAAATTTGCTTTTGGTCATTCCAAATTACTGCAACACCAATGATTTTATGGGGTGGGAAAGAACTGGTTTCACTCATGGTTTAATAGGGAGTAGGGAAATAATTTTTGAATTTTGATTCTTGACTAATAATAAAACTCGGCAGATTAGTTGTAACTCTGCCGAGTTTTGATTTATTGCAAAGGTCATTTAGCACTGTTCGTTTATCCACAAATGTGCATTCATCATTTATTTATGAATAAGCCTCTAATATCATATTCGGTTAAAGACTTATTATTCAGACCGTAAAAAGGCTTAGGGACTCCCAAATAAAAAAATATACAACTATTTATTGTGAGGTGGGCGTCTCGCCCGCCCATAGTCAAAGGCGGGCAAGATGCCCACCCCACAAGATTGGATAATTTATTTCTTGGAAGTTCCTTACAGGAGAGGAATTTTTATGCTTTCTGCATAGGTTTGGGAGTTATAACTAACTAGCCTGACATCATCTAATTGATTGAATTAATCACAAAATCACAAGAGTTTGCAGAGAAGCGAAATCAAAGACTCCGCGTTCGTCTGCATTGAAATTTCAACCTGAATTCGTCACTATTTTGGATATTTTAAAAAACTTAGCTGATGTATAATCGGGAATTAGCAGCAAAAATTTTGCAGAGACTTATTTTCAATTCGTATCGCTGTAACTATAATTAGCTCTCAGCCCAACAATATTGATTGAATTTCCCAAATTTTACATTTCTAGTCAATTTCGCTGTTGTCGGTTTCAGATCCTTGTAGGGCCATTTCAAAATTCATTCTCTGTTCAGCGTTACGTAAGAAATAACCACTAATCATCGCAGAAGCAAGAAGCCTACCTAGATTTTCGCGATTTGTGGTTACAGTAACACCAAAGTGTTCTGAAGGTAGATTACCTAATAGTCCTGTAATATTTCTTTCCATCACCTGAAACACTTCGGCAGATGTGGGTTTGGATAGCTGGGTAACTGTCTCTGGACTCAAGGATTTAACGTACTGCCAGAGTAAATCGTTAGTTTCTGATTCGCTATTAAAAAATTCTGAGACACGATTGGATGGGTTACTCATTTTTTAGCTCCTTAACTACCACTATTGGCTGCGGTGCTTGTGATTTGAATATTAAATGTCTGTTTTGGATTTGACTTAGTTATTTTGTCTTCCTGTCAACTAATGTAACAGCCTAGCGTAAGAGTGGAAGTAGGTGTAACCGTACCAAAGTCAGCGTATTTTCTCACCCCAATAAATAGGTGAGGAGTGGGGAGTTAATTACAAACTCATCACTCCTAACTTCTAACTTGCCAAATATTCATCCATGTTGGCTTTAGACTTGCGAAGTTTGCTTAAGGCTTCCCGTTCAATTTGGCGGACTCGTTCTCGACTGATGTTCAATATTTCACCAATTCTAGCCAGAGTCAGAGCTTGCCCATCAGTTAAGCCAAAGCGCAGTGTGATTACTTCCCTCTGTTGTGGCGTGAGATCGCCCATCAGACGATCTAAGTCATAAGATAGGGAAGATTGCATAACAAACTCTTCGGGAGAAGCTCCTGGATCTTCCAGCATTTCTCCGAGTTCGGTGTCGTAGTTATCACCCAGCCGCAAATCCAAGGAAAGAGGCAAACGCGCCTTTTCTAAATACTCTCGTACTTGTTTGGGGGTCAATTCTAATTCTTCAGCTAGCTCCCCAGCCGTAGGAGCGCGTCCCAATTTTTGAGACAGTTGGCGCTGTGCCTTTTTTATCTTATTTAATTTTTCGGTGATATGAATAGGCAACCGAATGGTGCGAGCTTTTTCGGCTATAGCACGAGTAATCGCTTGCCGAATCCACCAATAGGCATAAGTAGAAAATCTGTACCCTTTGGTGGGGTCAAACTTTTCTACGCCCCGTTGCATACCAATGCTACCTTCTTGGATCAAGTCCAGTAAATCGACATTGCGCTTGATGTATTTTTTGGCAACGGACACTACCAGCCGCAAATTGGCTTCTACCATCTTGCGCTTGGCAATTTCACCATCTGCGATCGCTTCGTTCAACTCTGCTGGTTCTAGGTTTGTTGCTGTGGCCCACTCTTCTAGAGTCGGTTGACGATCTAGCTGGGTGGCAAGAGATTCCCTTGATTCGTGCAAAGCACAGGAACGTTGCACCTGTTTACCATAGAAAATCTCTTCCTCGTGTGTTAAGAGTGGCACACGGCCAATCTCACGCAGGTAAGTCCGCACGAGGTCTGTGGCTGTCTGAGCGGTCTTCATGGCGCTACTCTTTGGTAATGATGGGGTTGGCGGTAGGGTCATTAAGGGATAGATGCTTTCTTTATTTATTTGGGTGCTACACAGTCAGACTGGGAACCCATGCTATGGTTTGCAACTTACGCGCCTGAGAAACTCGGCTGCTCATAATCATCAAATTTAGGCTTCTTAACTGCTAAAACTACAGTTATTTCCTACTTTTCACAAGTATCTACAGTTAGATAAAAGGTTGCTTTTTAAACATTTTTTATGGAAGTCCTATTAACAATTGTAACATTTATGAGAAGATTTTGGCTAGATGGCAATATGGAATTTCCTGGTTTTTCCAGTTAATGCAACGTTGCCCTCTATCTTAAGGCTGACTAAAAGTCAATTTAAGAAATTATCTGGTTCAAATAATTTTCCTCATATTTCTTAAAGTATCTCAATGAGAACTATATTCATTCTCTTCTAACAATTGTTTAATTTTCCTGGGAATTGGGCATGGGACATGGGCCGTGGGGCATTGGGCATTAGTTATTAATTATTCTCCCCTGCTCCCCTGCTCCCCTGCCCCCCTGCCCCCTTACACCCTCGCAATCGGGCAGTACTCTTGGATAGTTTTTACATCCAAAGTCGTATTTTGTAAGGAACGGATGGCGGCGACGGTAGCTTTTGCACCGGCGATGGTAGTAATGATGGGAATTTTGTAAGCTAAGGCTGTGCGGCGGATTAACCTAGCATCAGTCTGGGCTTCTTCCCCTGAAGGTGTGTTGATAATAAGTTGGATTTTCTGGTTTTTGATCGCATCTAGGACGTGGGGACGACCTTCATGGAGTTTTAAGACTAATTCAATCTTTAGCCCCTGTTCCAGAAGAACTCGGCGTGTACCAAGGGTAGCCATCACTGTAAAGCCCAAATCGATAAATTCCTTCACCACACCACTTGCAGCAGCTTTATCGCGATCGCTCATTGATACAAATACAGTTCCCGTTAACGGTAAACGCTCCCCAGCACCCATTTCCGCTTTGGCAAAAGCACGGCCAAAGTCGCTGTCAATCCCCATCACCTCACCAGTGGATCTCATTTCTGGGCCCAATATTGTATCAGTTCCTGGGAATTTATTAAAGGGCAATACAGCTTCTTTTACAGCAATGTGAGTTGGGATGACTTCTTCGGTGAAATGTAGCTCCTCTAAGGTTTTCCCCGACATAATTAAGGATGCTAGTTTCGCTAACTGTACGCCTGTTGCTTTAGATACAAAAGGCACTGTGCGGGAAGCGCGGGGGTTAGCTTCTAGAATGTAAACTTGGGGAGAATAGCTGCTTGCGCCCACAACAGCAAATTGAATATTCATCAATCCCACAACTGACAGCGCTTGCGCTAGCTGTACCGTCCAAGTGCGAATTTGATTGAGAACTGCTGGTGATAAGGAAATGGAAGGTAAGGAACAAGCGGAATCTCCTGAGTGAATCCCTGCTTGCTCGATGTGTTCCATGATGCCACCAATTACCACCCGTCCGGTACGATCGGCGATCGCATCGACATCGACTTCAATGGCGTTTTCCAAAAACTTATCAATCAAAATCGGATGTTCTGGTTCCACTAGTACCGCAAAGGTCATGTAGCGTTCCAACTCAGCATCGGAATAAACGATTTCCATCGCCCGTCCCCCCAACACATAGCTGGGACGTACCACCACTGGATAGCCAATGCGTTTAGCAACAATCAGCGCATCTTCGTAACTCCGGGCAATACCATTGGGCGGTTGGGAAATATTCAACTGTTGCAAAATCTTTTCAAACCGTTCCCGGTTTTCTGCCATATCGATGGAATCGGGTGATGTACCCCAAATTTTAGTCAGCAGTCCTGATGTGTCATTGTTAAGAAACTCTTGTAAAGGAATAGCCAACTTCAGCGGTGTTTGCCCGCCAAACTGGATAATTACCCCAACTGGATTTTCAGTTTCGATGATGTTGAGAACATCTTCTTTTGTTAAAGGCTCAAAGTAAAGGCGATCGCTAGTATCGTAGTCTGTCGAAACTGTCTCTGGGTTAGAGTTGACCATGATCGTCTCATACCCTGCTTTTTTCAAAGCATAAGCGGCGTGACAACAACAATAATCAAACTCAATTCCCTGTCCAATGCGGTTGGGGCCACCACCCAAAATCAACACTTTGGGCTTGGTTGCAGGCATTACCTCTGTTTCTTCTTCGTAGGTAGAATAGTAGTAGGGAGTAAAGGCTTCAAACTCAGCGGCGCAGGTATCTACGGTTTTGTAAACTGGGATGATTCCTAGTGACTTGCGGTAGGCGCGAACTTCATCTTCGGTGGTTTTGGTGGCATAGGCAATTTGGCGATCGCTATATCCGTCCCGCTTCACTTCATAAAGTTGCTCTTTTGTCAATTGCTGCAAAGGTGTCCGCTTGAGGAATTTCTCGACATCTAAGAGTTGCTGAAATTTATCTAGGAACCAGGGGTCAATACCAGTCAGTTCGTAGATTTCCTCAGCACTAATTCCTAGTTGCAAGGCATGGCGCACGGAGAAAATGCGATCGGGGTTAGGTGTCCGCAGTTGGGCGCGAATTTGTTCGCCACTGGGTAATTTTTCGGCTCGATCGCAACCCCAACCAGCGCGTCCGGTTTCGAGCGATCGCAGCGCCTTTTGAAAGGATTCGTTGAACGTCCGCCCAATTGCCATTGCTTCCCCGACTGATTTCATTTGGGTTGTCAGCACTGGGTCAGAACCGGGGAATTTCTCAAAGGCGAAGCGGGGGATTTTTGTCACCACATAGTCAATTGTCGGCTCAAAAGACGCGGGAGTTTTCTTAGTGATGTCATTTTTAATTTCATCCAAGGTGTAGCCCACAGCCAGCTTTGCGGCCATTTTGGCGATGGGGAAACCCGTGGCTTTGGAAGATAAAGCCGAACTACGGGAAACGCGGGGGTTCATCTCAATTACAACCACATCACCATTCAGCGGATTGACGGCAAATTGGATATTAGAACCGCCAGTTTCTACCCCGATCTCGCGGATGATTTTAATTGCCATATCCCGCAGCCTTTGATATTCTTTATCAGTGAGGGTTTGCGCGGGAGCGACGGTAATAGAGTCCCCGGTGTGGATGCCCATAGGGTCAAGGTTTTCGATGGAACAGATAATCACCACGTTATCTGCCAAGTCACGCATCACTTCGAGTTCATATTCTTTCCAGCCGAGTAAAGACTGGTCAATGAGAATTTGCGAAACGGGGCTGGCATCTATACCCACCTGTGCCATTTCTTCAAATTCTTCTTGGTTGTAGGCAATACCACCGCCACTTCCACCCATTGTGAAAGCTGGACGAATAATTAGGGGATAAGTACCAATTTGGCGGGCAACAGCTTTGGCTTCTTCCAAAGTTTCGGCTGTGTCGCTAGGACAAACAGCTACCCCAATCCTTGCCATTGCTTCACCAAACAGCTTTCGATCTTCAGCTTTTTCGATCGCTGGGAGTTTAGCGCCGATTAACTCAACGCCATACTTTTCCAACACTCCATTTTTGGCTAAAGCAACGGCGAGATTGAGGGCGGTTTGTCCTCCCATCGTTGGTAGTAGAGCATCGGGGCGTTCTTTTTCGATGACTTTTTCGACCAATTCCGGCGTTAGCGGCTCAATGTAAGTGCGATCGGCCGTTTCCGGGTCGGTCATAATCGTTGCAGGGTTAGAGTTGACCAAAACCACTTCATAGCCTTCTTCTCGGAGCGCTTTGCAGGCTTGAGTGCCAGAGTAGTCAAACTCACAGGCTTGTCCGATCACAATTGGACCAGAACCTAACAGTAGAATCTTCTGGAGGTCGTCACGGCGGGGCATAGTCGTTGCCTTGGAATACGAGAATAGAAATCCTGATCATTTTAAGGGTCTTTACCCCCTCTGGTGCTTTTTATTATTAAGTTTTCTAAGTTTGATGACAGAAGGGGAGTGGGGAACGGGTAGCAGGGACAAGGGGAGAAGGGGGAATATTGAACTAAGTCTCTCCCTTGCCTCCCCTCTCTTCCTTGTCTACCTTGCTCTTTCTCTATGCTTGATGCCTAATGATTATTTTGTATTTTTAATTTTATTTAATTATGAAACTCAAATTTCTAAAGTTTTTGCGAATCTTTATTATTTAATCTGATAACTCTTGCGATCAATGATGATTTATTTTGGTATTTATCTGTCTGCCTATTTATGTATAAATAGATTACTTAGATAAAAATTTATTTTAACTAGCTAATTGCTAAATATTCTCAAGGTTAAATATTATATAAATATGTTTACTTGGATTAAAAATGGCAGAGAAATAGGATATCATTCTCTGCCATTTTTTATAATATTTTAATAGTTGGTACTGCCAACTTTTCCTTTCAGTCTAATTAGACAAATCTAGATTATGAGAATTTTAACTTTGAGCAGCTTGGACAAACCCTAAAGTTAAGCTGTCTTTGGCGAGGAAGTGAGATAAATGATACGCACGTTCCTCAGTTTTCAACAAAATCTTTTCGTACAGATAGCGTGTGCCCCGATCGCCTAAACTCTCTGCCTGAGCGGCTTGACGACGAATTACGCCAATGATTGCTTGTTCGGCAGCTAGGTCATTTTCCACCATTTGGCGAGAAGAATATACGCCTTCAGATTCTTGCTCAAAACAGGTTAATTCTGCTAATTTGCTGAAGGTAGCTACTGGTACACCACCCAGTCCATCCAAACGTTCTCCAATTTCATGAACGTGGTCTTGTACTTGGTTGTAGCTTTCATTAAAAAACTCATGCAGAGAGTAAAATTCTGAGCCTTCAACTACAAAATGATGCTTTTGGTACTGCAAGTACAGTGCCTGGAAACTAGCTAATACAACGTTAAATCCTTCTGTAACTGGAGCAGTTACACTGCGATCCAACAACACAGGATTGTCATATACATGACCAAAATTCCGTAACAAAGTTTGCGTTTCAGACATTGTTCTCCTCGCTATTTGGCAATTATAGATTTTAACTGCTTATTCCTTACATATTAACATTTTCACAATAAGAGCAAGCCAATTTGCCATCACAATATTTTGTATTTTTGTTTACTAAAATTCTTAAGTTTATTGTCTGGTGAATTATGGCACACTCATCAAGTTGTGTATCTTTCTCATTACGATTGACATGAACAGTTAAGTGTGTATACCTCTTGAAGAGAGTGAGGGGAGATAATGCCTCCTTGTCATCCCCCGGATCTCTCTCATGGGACGATCGCAAGAATTTTATTTTTTTTGCAAAATTAATGAGAATTGTTTGCACTTAAGGTATGCTGGTTTTAAGAGGCTAGACTACTAAAATTTTCAAAAAGCAGGGAGTTAAATGGCGGTAGTTACTACAAGTTTGTTGCACTTTGAGGGCAATTCTCTTGAAATCGTATAGTTCAGAAATAGAAATAAACCACCTTGTAGAGGTGAATTGGGTAGACCGCTGGCAAGTCTATCAACGCTTAGAGGAGTTAGACATTCCCTGTAGTTGTGCGGCTAACCAGCCATTAAAAGTTGAAATTAGCAATCCGACTGCGGCTGTTCAACTTTGGAGTGTAGTACAGCGATTTACAGCCTCTCGTCAAGACCAGATTTGGACTCTTGAGTGTTGCTGGAAAAGTCGCTATCAATAGTTCTAATTTTTAGCTACTGCTGAGAATATCTCGCTTGACAGCTTGTATTAGTTAAAAGGAGGTTAAAAAATGGGTGCATCTCACAATATGGAAGTATCAGAATTTTGCCTTGAGGGCAGATTTATAGATTTTGTGATTAAAGACGGCTATAAGCTGAAAGGTTTACTGCTAAGTACTCATGATGGTGAATGCTACGTTAAACTTGCTAAACACTTACGGGCTGCTTTTGATTTGCGGCTACCAGCAGGTACTTGGCTACAAGTTGTTGGTTATAAAGAATACGATATAAAAAAAGACAAAGTTACACTGAAAGCTGAACGTGTGATGGCGGCGCGTTCTGAAACAGCAACAATTCAAACGATCGCAGCACCACAAGAACCCCCATCTATTGATAATGTCAAGGTAAAACCAGCTAAGGCTAAGGCCACAATCTTGGTATGTCAAAAGTCTGATTGTATGAAACGTGGCGGTAAAGCAGTTTGTCAGGCGTTGGAGGCGGCTTTAAGCGATCGCGGTTTAGAAGACCAAGTTACAATCAAGGGCACTGGTTGTATGAAGAACTGTAAAGCTGGGCCGAATTTAGTAATGCCAGATAAAACACGCCATAGCCGAATTCAAGCAGCACAGGTTCCAGCCTTGATGAATCAGCATTTTGGCGACAAAAATTTGTCAGCACAGCCTGAGAATTTAAGGGAAGTAGCGACATCTAATGGCAAACTTTGGGGAAGTAGTTCATAAAATCTTGACATTTGAATGAGAAAGCTTAATAATATCTTCTCAAGTGTGTTCCGTTAATACTCGGCCGTAAAGTCCGCTAGAAGTTTGCAATAAAATCAAAAAACTGGCTTTAATTAAGGCCAGTTTTTTGAATGAAGAGGTGTAGCCCACCGCAGGCATCGCTTCGCAGGCATCGCTCCTATTTCTACTGGAAATTACATCATCTCAGTTAGAGAAGACTGCAACAACTGTCGTATGGATGTAGCCTGCACATGGTCAGGGAACACGGTTAAAAAGTCATTTAGGTCTTGGATAGCTGCATGGATAGGCTCTAAGGAAGCACCTTGAGATAAAACATAGCGATATAACTGCTCTGCTGGTTGATTATATTGAGCAGCTAAATAGTAAAGGGCTAAGTTAAAGGCATTATTCCAGTCTTTAGGATCTTTTTCATAATCCTGTTTAGCAAGCTTGATGGCAAGTGCTAAGTCAGCCCATGCTTTATCTGGTTGGTTAAGGGCTTGGGAGGTTAAAGCGCGATTATATAAATACCAATTACTGTCAGAATTTAAGTTAATAGCGCGGTTGAAATCTGCAAGAGCCTCATTATATAGCTTAAGCATCAGGTAAGTTTGACCGCGAAGTGCGATCGCCCATTGATAATTGGGGTCAAGTTCAATGGCACGGTCAAAGTCTTGTAGGGCTTCTGGGTAACGCTTCATTAAGCGATAAGTTTCACCGCGACTTGCGATCGCCAAGTGATATTTGGGGTTAAGTTCAATGGCGCGGTCAAAGTCTTGTAAAGCTTCTGGGTAACGCTTCATTGAGCGGTAAGTAAAACCGCGATTTGCGATCGCCCAGTCATATTTGGGGTTAAGTTCAATAGCACGGTCAAAGTCTTGTAGGGCTTCTGGATAACGCTCCATTAAACTATAGGTAAAACCGCGATGTGCGATCGCCCAATCATATTTGGGGTTAAGTTCAATGGCGCGGTCAAAGTCTTGTAGGGCTTCTGGATAACGCTCCATTAAGCGGTAGGTAAAACCGCGATGTGCGATCGCCCAGTCATATTTGGGGTTAAGTTCAATAGCACGGTCAAAGTCTTGTAGGGCTTCTGGATAACGCTCCATTAAACTATAGGTAAAACCGCGATGTGCGATCGCCCAATCATATTTGGGGTTAAGTTCAATGGCGC